>NZ_JBHWEB010000040.1:18808-77637 GCF_042734395.1 Amycolatopsis sp. NPDC059657
CCCGGGGCTGGCGAGTCAGTGTTGGTTTTTATCGTGTGGACCTTCGAGAGATCAAAGTGACCCCACGCCAGTTTTGGGGTTGTTGTGTGCTTTGTGGTGGTCTACTGCCGGTGCAACTGCCCAACGACGCCCACCAGCTAGGACTGGAAGAGCCCCTCGCCCCAGAAGCCGCCTTCGCGCACGCCGGGCGGGACCGCGAAGTGGGCCGAACCGGTGTGCTGGACGTACTCCATCATCGCGTCCTTGGTCGAGAGCGCCTGCTGCATCGGGACGAACTGCTTGCGCGTGTCCCGGTTGAAGGCCAGGAAGAACAGCCCGGCCTCCAGGTGCCCGACGCCGTCGGAGCCGTCGACGAAGTTGTAGCCGCGGCGCAGGATCTTCGCGCCGTTGAGCGTCTCGTGGGAGGCGAGGCGGACGTGGGCGTCCTCGGCAACGAGCTTCTCGCCGTCCTTGCCGCCGACGTGGAGATCGACCTCGTCGAACTCGTTCGTCTGGCCGAGCGGGGCGCCGGAACCCTTGGTACGGCCGATGATCGCCTCCTGGCCCGCGAGCGGTTCACGGTCCCAGGTCTCGATGTGCATCCGGATGCGGCGGACCACCAGCAGCGAGCCGCCCGCCATCCACGGCTGGCCGTCCTCGGCGGTCAGCCAGACCTGGTCGCGCAGCACGTCGGCCTCCTCGGCCTTGATGTTGCGCGTGCCGTCCTTGAAGCCGAACAGGTTGCGCGGCGTCGACTGCGTGACCGAGGTCGACGAGCTGCGGCCGAAGCCGAGCTGCGACCAGCGGACCTCCGTCACGCCGAAGCCCAGCCGCACCAGGTTGCGGATCGCGTGCACGGCGACCTGCGGGTCGTCGGCGCAGGCCTGGATGCAGAGGTCACCGCCGCCGCGTGCCGGGTCGAGCTTGTCCTTCGGGAACAGCGGCAGGTCGATCAGCCCGGCCGGGCGCTTGGCCGCCAGCCCGAAGCGGTCGTCGAACAGCGACGGGCCGAAGCCGATGGTCAGCGTCAGCGACGAGGCCGGGAGGTCGAGCGCCTCGCCGGTGTCGCCGGGCGGTGCCTCCTTGGCGCCGCCGAACGCGCCGCCCGGCACGACCTCGGCGCCCGCGGTCATCCGCTTGGCCGCCTCGGTCCAGGTGCGCAGCAGCTTGACGAGCTTCTCGCGGTCCTTGGTCTTGACGTCCAGCGCGGCGAAATGCAGGTTCGGCTGCGCGGGCGTGACGATGCCTGCCTGGTGCTCGCCGTGGAAGGGGACCGTGGTCACCGCGGCCTGCGCCGGGCTCCCGCCGTTCAGCCGGTCGATGCCCAAGCCGACCGCGGCGCCGGTGCCCACGAGTGCGGCGCCGGCACCTGCCATGCCGAACAGCTTGCGGCGGGAGACTTCACTCATTTGGCCACTACCTCCGCGACCTTGCTCAGCGGCTCGGACAACGCGTCGACCGCTGAGGCGAATTCCTTGACCTGGTCCTTCGAAAGCTCCGTGTAGAGCTTGAAACCGTCACCGGCGCGCTGCTTGTCGAGCAGCGCCTGCACGTTGTTGAACTCCTTGTCCAAAGTGGACACGAGTGCGGCGTCCTTGTCCTGCAGCAGCGGGCGCAGCGCGTTGATCGCGCCCTTCGAACCGTCCAGGTTGGCCTGGAAGTCCCACAGGTCGGTGTGCGAGAAGGTCTCCTCCTCGCCGGTGATCTTGCCGGTGGCGACCTCGTCGAGCAGGCCCTTCGCGCCGTTGGCGAGGTCGAGCGCGGTCAGCTCGAGCGCCTTCGACTTGGTGCCGAGTTCCTTGACGTCGGCGAGCAGCTTGTCGGCGATCTCGCCGCTGTCCGGCTGCAGGCCGGTGGTCCACAGGTCCTTCTCCAGGCGGTGGAACCCGGTGAACTTCTGCCCGGCCTCGACGTCGGCCTCGCGCACGTCGATCGCGGGGTCGAGGTCGCCGAACTTCTCCGCGACCGGCTCGATGCGCTCGTAGTAGATCCGGGTGCGCGCGTAGTCGGCCTTGGCCTCGTCGGCCTTGCCGGCCTTGACCGCGGCGACGAACTTCGCGGTCTCCTCTTCGAGCGCGGTGATGTTGTTGGCGACGTAGGCCGCGTAGCTCTTGGTGGCCGCGGCCTTCTGGGCGTTGGTGTCGTTCGCCTTGGCGGCGCCGCCGGTGACGGTGAAGTCGCTGCGGATGCCGGAACCGGCCATGCCCGGCTTGCAGGTCGCCTGGTACTTGCCAGCTTCGGCGACCTCGACGATCAGCCTGCGGCTCAGGCCCGGCGCGATGTTCTCGACCTCGCCCATGATCCGGTCACCCTCGCCGTAGAGGTAGAACTCGGTGACCTTGGCGCCCTTGTTGGTGATCTCGAAGGTCACGTTGCCCGCGGCGGCGGTGTTCGTGGACACGGCGCACGCCGTGTCCGAAGCGTCGACCTTGACCGGGCCACCGGCGGCGGCCCCCGTGTCCTCCTTGCCGCTGCAAGCGGTCAGCGTTGTGAGGGCGCCGACTCCGGCTACGACGGCGAGAGTCTTCTTGAACACGGTCACTCCTTCACGCCCGCGGTCGCGGGAGGTTGCACGGTCTTCGTCGTCGGCCTGAGGAACAGCGGGAGGACGATCACGACGTAGGCCAGCCACGCGATCGCCTGCAGCCAGGTGGTCTGCTGTGAGTAGTTGAAGATTCCCTTGAGCAGCGCGCCGTACCAGGACGTCTCCGGCAGCCTGGCCGACGCGTCGAAGGCGAGCGAGCCGATACCGGGAAGGAAGCGCGCCTCCTGCAGGTCGTGCAGGCCGTAGCCGAGCACGCCCGCGGCCACGAACACGAGCAGCACACCCGTGATCGTGAAGAACACGCTCAGGTTGAAGCGGACGGCGCCGCGGTAGAGCAGATACGCCAGCACGATCGCGACGAGGATGCCCGCCGAGAACCCGATCAGCGGCTGGGCGGTGCCGGACTGCGCGGTCTGCACGGCCGAGTAGAAGAAGACGGCCGTCTCGAGCCCTTCGCGGCCCACCGCGAGGAACGAGAGCAGCAGTACCGCGAGCGGGCCGACGTTGAGCGCCTGATCCATCTTCCCGCGCAGCTCGGCGGCGATGCTGCGCGACGCCTTGCGCATCCAGAAGATCATCGCGGTGACGAACACGACGGCGACGATCGACAGCACGCCGCCGAGCAGTTCCTGCTGCTCGAAGCCCAGCTGCGCGGTGGTGTAGGTGAGGATCGCGCCGACCGCGACCGACAGCAGCACCGCGGCGCCGACGCCGGGCCAGACCCAGCGCAGCGCGTGCCTGCGGTCGGTCTTGACCAGGAAGGCGACCAGGATGCTGACGACGAGAGCCGCCTCCAGCCCCTCACGGAGCCCGATGAGCGCGCTCGAGAACACCACGGCCTTGCCTCCTCACCACCAACACATGTCCAGATGTTTTTAGGTAAGGCTTGCCTGTAAGTCCAGTCGCGGTGGAGGGACAAACCGCGCATACCCGGCGGATTTGGCTGGTTAGGTTAGGGTAACCGCAGGTCAGTGCCCACTTCGTGGCTTCCATAACGAATTCGGCGGGCGGTGTGGCGGACCTGGCATTTTTACCTTCCGCTGACCATGACCTGCGGTGATCACTCTTACGTGTGACGTTCGAAGTAACCTGTTCGGGTGGTCGAGCCCCCGGTTGACGTTCTGCCTCCGTCGTCGCAGCCGCCTGCCCGGCGACTACTCGGCCGCCTCGCGCTCACCGCCGGGCTGATCCTGACCGCGCTCATCCTCATCGTGACCGTCGGGATCACCCGGCCAGGCGGTGAACCGGCTTCGGCCCCCGCTCCGGCACCGGTGCCGCCGCCGGACCCGAGGCCGCGACCGGGCGCGGCCGTCCCGCATCCCGCGCTCGCCGCGCCGGAAGACCGGCCGAAGGTCTCCGACCAGGTCGAGCTCGAAGCCTGGGCGGCGAAAGTGTCCGCGCAGAGCCAGGTGCCCGCGCGGGTGCTCGCCGCGTACGGCCGCGCCGAGATGTGGATGCGCTCGCAGAAGGCCGGTTGCCACCTGACCTGGCCGACGCTGGCGGGCATCGGCAGGGTCGAAGCGCAGCGCGGCAACTTCGGCGCGGTGCCCATCGGCGCCGACGGCCGCGCGGCACCGCCGATCACCGGCCCGGTGCTCGACGGCTCGCCCGGCGTCCCGTCGGTCCCTGACACCGACGGCGGCAGGCTCGACGGCGACCCGCACTGGGACCGAGCCGTCGGCCCGCTCCAGATCCTCCCGACGACCTGGGAACGCTGGGCGGCCCGCGCCGACGGCGACGGCGCCCGCCCCGACCCCCAGAACATCGACGACTCGGCCTTCACCGCCGCCCGCATCCTCTGCGGCTCCGGCGACGACCTGTCCACCCCGGCAGGCTGGTGGAAGGCGCTTTTCGCGTACAACGGGGCCACGGCCTACGGCCAGGACGTCTTCATCGCGGCCGACGCCTTCGCCTCCGCCAGCCCACCCTGACCTGCCGCGATCTTGGGAAAAAAATCCCAATGCGGCATTGGTCAGGTTTCAGCACGCCAATGTGGCTTTCGTCAGCTCTGAGCTGACGAAAGCCACATTGGGATTTTTTTCTCAGGCCGGGTCGAGCAGGTCGGCGTTGAGGTAGGCCCCGGCTCGGGCGCCTGCCGCGGCCGCGCCGATGATCTGGAGGAAGGCGTCGACCGTGTTGCCCGCCGACCAGACCCAGCCGACGCTGGTCCTGCCGTTGGTGTCGACCGTCACCAGGCCGTCGGCGCCGCGAGCGCAGCCGACCTGGTCGAGCAGGCGGTCGCGGGGCCGGAACGCCGGCGCCACGTAGACGGCTTCGCGGGCCACGAATTCGCCGGTCGCCAGGTGGACGCCGTCGGCGCCGACCCGCTCAACCTTGCCAGGCACGATCCGGATTCCCTTGCACGCCAAGGCTTCCAGGTCGTACGAGCCGGTGTGCGGGAAGAACACCAGGTCGGCCGACCATTGCCGGATCAGCGAAGCCTGGTGCGCGGACTGCTCGTGCCCGCCGATCACGCCGAGCGGGCGGTCGCGGACCTCCCAGCCGTGGCAGTACGGGCAGTGCAGCACCGTCGAACCCCAGCCTTCGCGCACGCCGGGGATGTCAGGGAGCTCGTCGATCAGCCCGGTCGTCACGAGCACCCGCCGCGTCTGGAGCACGCGGCCGCCCGCGAGTTCGACGGCGCGGTCGTGCCGCAGGCGGATCGCGACGTCGTCGAGGAACTCGCCGCCGTAGCGCGCGACCTCCTCCCGGCCGAGCCGAAGGAATTCCGACGGCTCGAGGCCGTCTCTGGTCAGGTAGCCGTGCAGATGCGTAGCGGGCGCGTTGCGCGGGCTGCCGCCGTCCACCACCACGACCCGCCGCCTGGCCCTGGCCAGCAGCAACGCCGCGTTCAGCCCTGCCGGGCCACCACCGATGATCACCACGTCATGAGTCATGGCCCCAGGTTCCGTGCGAATCGCCGAAATCGGCAAAGTTACTTGCTATTTTGGCAACATGAACATCGAAGAGGTGCTCGACGAGGTCGGCCCGCGCCTGAAGCGGCTCCGCCGGGAACGCGGCACGACGCTGGCGGCGCTCGCCGAGCAGACCGGCATCTCGTCGAGCACGTTGTCGCGGCTCGAGTCGGGGCAGCGCCGCGCCACGCTCGAGCTGCTGCTGACGCTCGCCAGGGCTTATCAGGTCCCGCTTGACGACCTTGTCGGCGCGCCGCCGCCCGACGACCCACGGGTGCAGATCAAGGCGACCAAGTTCGGCCGGTTCACCGCGTGGCGGCTGACCGCGCAACCGGGCCAGCCGCAGGCGCTCAAACTGTTGATGCACCCCGAAAAAGAGCCGCCCATACAGCGCACGCACGAGGGGTACGAGTGGTTGTACGTGCTCAGCGGGCGCGTGCGGGCGCTGCTCGGCGACCAGGACTTCACCATGGGCCCCGGCGAGGCCGCGGAGTTCGACACGCACTTCCCGCATTGGTTCGGCGCGGACGGCGGACCCGCCGAGGTGCTGGTGCTGTTCGGCAAGCAGGGTGAGAAAGCGCATTTGAAGGCCAGGGCCCGGCGCGGGGCATAGGGCGACCGGCGGCGGGTCGCAGCCTGGCTGCCGCTTGTGGCAGTTGCCGGTTCCGGCAGCCTCGTTCGCTGTAGAACACAGGAACCTCTTGTTACGTTCGGTTACGGCGTGCACGCCGTAACCGGAGGTAATCACACAGAGAGGTGCATGTGATGAAGGAATACGAGACCCCGATGCTGGTCGAGCTCGGCACGTTCGAAGAGGTCACCGGCCTGCTGGCGCGGCACGGCAACGACCGGCTGATCTTCAGCAAGAACTGAGTGCGCTGAACAACGACGCCGATGCCTGAGTCAGGTAAGGGCACGCTGGGTCACGGCGAGGGGTATTTCGCGGTCTTTCCGGACCATGAGGCCGCACTCGCCGTGGCCCGGCGGTTGGACGCACAGGGGTCCCGCACGCTGAACCACGCGTCGGGGCGGCCGTGGCTGACCGGATGCTGGCGCGACGACGAGATCGTCGTCGGCGAGGCGGGCCGGACCCGGCTGGCCGTGATCGGCTGCTGTCCGGTCACCGAATCCGAACTGACCGCCGAAGCCGGACGGTTGCGTGATCTCACGCAGCTGGACGCCTTGGCCCGAACGCTCCCGGGCAGCTTCCACCTGGTGGCCGCGCTGGACGGCCGGTGCCGGGCGCAGGGAACCGGCTCAGGGCTGCGGCTGATCTTCCATGCCCGTGTCGGTGAGATCACGGTCACCGCCGACCGGGCGGACCTGCTCGCTTCGCTGACCGGAGCGGATCTGGACGAGCAGGCGCTCGCGGTGCGCCTGCTGTTCCCGGTGCCGCATCCGTTGCTGGACAAGCCTTTGTGGCACGGAGTGCATGGCGTCCCGCCGGGCAGCGCGCTGGTGATCCAGCCGGACGGCCGCACCACGCGGGTCGCCAAGTGGTGGCAGCCGCCGCGGCCGCGGCGTTCGCTGTCCGGCGGCGCGCCACTGGTGCGCGAAGCCCTCACCGCGGCAGTCGACGCACGTACCCGCGGCGGCGGTGTGGTGGCCTGTGACCTTTCCGGCGGGCTGGATTCGACTTCGCTGACCTTCCTCGCCGCCCGTGGTGCCGCCAAGGTGATCGCGAGCACCTGGCCGGGTATCGATCCGGCCGACGACGACCTCGGCTGGGCCAGGCGCGCGGCCGCGCAGCTGCCCGGCACCGAGCATGTCGTGTGGCCCGCCGCGGAGTCTCCGCTGGTCTATCAGGATCTGCTCGGGATCGACGATCCGATGGACGAGCCGACCATCGGCATGATGGACAGGGCGCGCCTGCTCAGTGACCTGGCGGGGCTGGCGGCCAAGGGCGGCCGGGTCCGGCTGACCGGGATGGGCGGCGACCACGTCGCCTGGTGCTCGGAAGCCCACTACCACTCACTGCTGCGACGGCGTCCCTTGTTCGCGCTCCGGCAGCTGCGCGGGTTCCGCGCGTTGTTCCACTGGCCGCTCGGCGAGATGGCGCGCGTGCTCGGTGACTCCCGGTCCTACCGGCGCTGGCTGGCCGACGCCGCGGACGACCTGGACCTGCCCGCGGCGCCGCCGGTGACGACGGCGCTCGGCTGGGGCTGCCCGCCACGGCTGTTCGACTGGGTGACACCGCGGGCGAAGCGGCTGGCGATCGACGCGCTGCGCGAGGCGGCCGCCACCGCCGATCCGCTCGGCCCCACCAGGGGCGAGCACGCCGACCTCGAACAGATTCTTTCCTGCACCCGGATCATCCGGCAGTGGGAACAGATGAGCGCGCGGGCGGGACTGCCGATCCAGTCGCCCTATTTCGACGATCGGGTGATCGAGGCGTGTTTCTCCATCAAGCCCGAGGAGCGGGTGACGCCGTGGGCGTACAAGCCCGTGCTGGTCGAGGCCATGCGCGGGATCGTGCCGGACGACTGCCTCGGCCGCGCCAGCAAGGCCCAGGCGGCGATGGACGCGGCGGCGGGCCTGCGGGAGAACCGAGGCGACCTGATGACGCTGTGGGACCGCTCGCGGCTGGCCGAGCTCGGCCTGGTCGACGGCGAGCGGCTCCGGTTCCTCGCGCGGCGCCCCGCGACACCCGAGCTCGCCAAAGGGATCTTGTATTCGACCATCGGCTGCGAGGTGTGGCTGCGCACGCTCTCCGTCTCGAAGTCACTCACCAGCTAGGAGGAGAAATGCCGCTCCGGATCCGCGCCGATGTGTCCATTGTGGACACAGAGTACGGCAGTGTGCTGCTCGACGAGCGCAAAGGCCGCTATTTCCAGCTGAATCCGAGCGGCGCGCTCGTGGTCAGGTCCCTGCTCGACGGCGGCAGCGCCGAGCAGGCGATCGGCGCGCTCGTCGAGGAGTACGACGTCGCCCCGCCGCAGGCCCGCCGCGACGTGACCGTGCTGCTGGACGGCCTGCGCTCGGCCGGCCTGGTGACGTCGTGACGACGCCGAGCGCGCTCAACCGCCCCGCCGCGGTCCCGTTCGCGCGCCGGGCGGCTGCCAGGTTCGCGGTGGCGCTCGCCAAACCGCTCGCGTTGCTGCCGCCACGCCGGATCCGCGCGGTGCTCGGGGTGCTCCGCCGCGGCGCCCGCCCGGCGTCCTACGACCAGGCGAAGAACGCCAGGGACGCGGTGCTCGCGGTCAGCTTGACCTGCCTCGGCCCGCAAGGGTGCCTGCCCAGATCACTCGCGGCGACGCTGCTGTGCCGGATGACCGGTGCCTGGCCGACCTGGTGCGCCGGCGCGCGGGTGAAACCGCCGTTCGGCGCGCACGCCTGGGTGGAGGCCGAAGGGCGGCTGGTCGACGAGCACGTGCCGCCGGGGTACTTCGCGAAACTCATGGCCGTCGAGCCGCTGGACCGCGCGAAGTGACTTCCCGCGCGCGCGTCCGTGATCTGCTGCGGCTCGCGTCGGGCCACGGGAAGGTGCTGGCCGCCGCGATCTCACTGACCGTCCTCGCGTCCGGCCTGGGGCTGGTGCAGCCGTTGCTGGTCCGCGACGCCATCGACACCGCGGGCCACCGCCCGCTGTCGTGGTGGCTGATGGCCGGGCTCGCGGGACTGTTCGTGCTGCAGGCCGTCGTGGACGCGGCGGGCTTGTTCCTGCTGGAACGCACCGGTGAGGGCGTGGTGCTCGGCGTGCGGCGCCGGCTGGTGGCGCACCTGCTGCGCCTGCGGATGCGGGTGTACGACGAGCATCGGCTCGGTGACCTGATCGCCAGGCTCAGCGTCGACACCACCGTGCTGCGTGAGGTCGTGGCGCAGGCGTCCGTCCAGCTCGTCGCGGGCGTGCTGGGCGGCGCGGGAACCGTGGTGCTGATGCTCCTGATCGACCCGGTGCTGTTCCTGCTGGTGCTGGCGACAGTGGCGGTCGCCGCCGTCGTGGTCGTCTCGCTGCTCGGCAGGCTCCGCGTGGCGGGCGAGCAGACCCAGCGCAGCGTGGGCGCGATGGCCGCGGATCTCGAACGCGCGCTCGGCGCGATGCGCACCGTGCGGGCCTGCCGGGCCGAGCAGCGGGAGGAGCGGCGGATCGGCGTGCTCGCGGAGTCCGCCTGCGCCGCCGGGGTGCGCGCGGCGAGGCTGACCTCGGTGATGAGCCCCGCGGTCGAGCTGGCGATCCGCGGTTCGCTGCTGGTCGTGCTGCTCATCGGCGGCACGCGGGTCGCCGCCGGTGCGACGACTTTGGGGAACCTGGTGGCGTTCCTGCTCTACGCGACCTATCTGGTGGTGCCGCTCGCCGCCGTGCTGCAGGCGGCCGGGCTGATCCAGAAGGGCATGGGCGCGATGCAGCGCGTGCACGAGGTCGCCGCGCTTCCGCTCGAGGATGACACCGGAGTCCGCTTTCCTGTTCCCGGTGAATCGGCCGCGCCGGTATTGGAATTCGGCGACGTCTGGTTTTCCTACGAAGAGCGTCCGGTTCTTCGTGGCGTGTCGTTCAGGGTTAGCCCACGGTCGATTGTCGCGCTGATCGGGAAGTCCGGCGCCGGGAAATCGACGGTCTTCTCGCTCGTCGAACGGTTCTATGAACCGGCTTCCGGTGCCATACGGCTGAATGGCGCCGACCTCGCGCCGATGCGTCCGCGCGAATGCCGTTCCCGGATAGCGCTGGTGGACCAGAACGCGCCGGTGCTGCACGGCAGCCTGCGCGAGAACCTGCTGTACGCCGCGCCGGGAGCCGATGACGGTGAACTGGCGCGGGTGGTGGACCTGGTGAACCTGACCGAGCTGGTCGACCGGCTTCCCGGCGGGCTCGACACCCCGGTCGGCGAACGCGGGAACATGCTCTCCGGCGGGGAACGGCAGCGCGTCGCCATTGCCCGCGCTCTGCTCACCCGTCCTGAGCTGCTGCTGCTCGACGAGCCGACGGCGAACCTCGACGCCGTCAACGAGCTGGCACTGTCCCACGCGATCGGGCGGATCTCCCGTGAATGCGCGCTGCTGGTCATCGCGCACCGGCTGTCCACCATCCGCCAGGCAGGCCGGATCGTGGTGCTCGACGAAGGCAGGGTCGTCGCCGAAGGCACGCATGACGAGCTCGTCGAGACGTCCCGGCTGTACTGCCACCTCATCGCGGAGCAATTCTCCGGTGATCAATTTGACGCAGGTGTGGCCAATGCGAAAGTAGTTCCCAAATAGGTTTACCCGAATACCGGCAGGCATCCCCTGAATGGACCTGGTGAACCGCAAGACGGTTGCCAAGAATGGTTCGACTGGCAGTTCTTCTGCTCTGTCCAGAGGGGTGGTGATAGTTCAAATGGTGTACAATCAGCTGGTTAATGGCCGCCTGACCGGCCGGGTGGAATTTGTCGAGGTGTTGTCCGGTCGCGGTGAAGTGCGAAGCCGGATCCAAAGCCTCGCCGAAACGGCGAAAATCGTGCACTGCATTCTATCCAACGGCAGCAGGGCCTGTGCCGGTGATCCGCTCTTGCTCGATGCGCTGGCCGGTCCCGGCGGGCGGCGGCAACTGCTCGTCGACCCGACGTTCGCGGCGGCCGAACAGGCGACGCTGCGGGCGATGGCCAGGCAGTTCGAGATCAGGATCTGTGGCGGGGTGCTGCGGCACATGCTGATCTTCGACACCCGGTACGCCGTCGTCCCGCTCGACGAGGCGAGCCTGGACGCCGGGGTGCTGGTGCTGCGCGCGCCGCTGGTGGCCCCGTGCAGTCAGGTCTTCGAGATCATGTGGGCCGAGTCGCGCCCGCTCGGCGGCGGGGACCGGCGCCGCGACGGCCTGTCCGCGCGCCAGCTCGACGTGGCCACCCTGCTGGTGGAGGGCGCGACGGATTGCCAGGTCGCCAACCGGCTCGGGATGAGCAGCCGGACGGTGCGCACGGTGGTCTCGGAGCTGCACAGCCGGTACGGCACCACCTCCCGGATGGCGCTCGGCTTCCGGCTCGGCAGCGCCTGCCGCTGCGGTTAACGGTCTCCGAGCGTGATCCTCGCGTTGAGCTCGGCGATCGCTTCCAGGTATTCGGGGATGGGGTGCATCGCCGCGGCCATCCGCATCTGGGTGAGCGCCTCGGGATACCGGGCCATCCGCTGCAGTGTCCTGCCGAGCACGAACCGCGCGTAGTGATCGGTCGGGTCCAGCTCCAGCACCCTGGTGAACGCGCGCTCGGCGCGGTTGAGCTGCGCGGAGTGGAAGTACGCGCGGGCGGCCAGCAGCTGCACGCTCGGTTTGTCGGATTCTTCGTCGAGCAACGGTTCGAGCGCCTTCAAGGCGTCGAGCGGGCGCCGCCTTTCGACCAGGGCCTCTGCCCGCCGAAAGGCTTGAAACCGGGCTTCCCCGGCCTGCTCCGGTCCAGCCGTCTCGTCAATCATGGTCCCCCCGACTTTACCCGGTGCTCGGGGTGTTTCCCGTCCTCTGAAACCGACATGATGCACTCTCCTGTCATGAGTGACCAGCCGTACCTGGGGCTTGCCCCGTACCTGTACTACGCGAACGCCACCGAGGCACTCGAATGGCTCACCCGTGTCTTCGGCTTCACCGAGAAGGTGCGCTACGTCGATTCGGCGGGCGAGGTGTTCCAGGCCGTGCTCGGTATCGGTGCCTGCGAGGTGCAGATCGCGGGCGTCGGTGACGAGTACTGGGCGGCCAAGGGTGTCGACGGCCCGGTCGGCCAGCTGACCATCGTCTACGTCGACGACGTGGACGCGTCGCACGCCCGTATCTCGGCCGCGCTGGGCGCCGAGGCGTCGCTGCCGCAGGACCAGCCGTACGGCGCGCGGGTGTTCACCGTCCCCGACCCCGGCGGCAACACGTGGACGTTCTGGCAGCAGGTGACCGACAAGGTCGAACTCCCGCCCGGCTGGGAGTGCGTCCGGACTTCGGGATCGATCTAGAAGTTTCGCCGTGCCTCCAACGGGTGAACTGAGCAAACGGCTAGTCTGGGGCCGTCGACGCAGGCACAACCGGTGATGAGGAGCATGGCGTGGCGGTCATCGAGCAGGTAGGCGCGCGCGAGATTCTTGACTCGCGCGGCAACCCGACGGTCGAAGTGGAGGTGGCACTCGACGACGGGACACTGGCGCGGGCCGCCGTCCCGTCGGGAGCCTCGACCGGTGAGCACGAGGCCGTCGAGCTGCGTGACGGCGACACCGGCCGGTACAACGGCAAGGGCGTCGAGCGCGCGGTCGCCGCCGTGCTCGACGAGATCGGCCCCGACCTGGTCGGCATCGACGCCGTCGACCAGCGCATCGTCGACCAGAAGCTGGTCGACCTCGACGGCACCCCCGCCAAGTCCCGCCTCGGCGCGAACGCCATCCTCGGCGTCTCGCTGGCCGTCGCGAAGGCCGCGGCCGAGTCGGCCGAGCTGGACCTGTTCCGCTACCTCGGCGGGCCGAACGCGCACGTGCTGCCGGTGCCGATGCTGAACATCCTCAACGGTGGCGCGCACGCCGACACCGACGTGGACATCCAGGAGTTCATGATCGCGCCGATCGGCGCCGAGTCGTTCCGCGAGGCGCTGCGCTGGGGCACCGAGGTCTACCACGCGCTCAAGGGCGTGCTGAAGAGCCGCGGCTTCGCCACCGGCCTCGGCGACGAGGGCGGCTTCGCGCCGAGCCTCAAGAGCAACCGCGAGGCGCTCGACCTGATCCTGGTCGCGATCGAGAAGGCCGGCTACACCGCGGGCCGCGACGTCGCGCTGGCGCTGGACGTCGCCGCGACCGAGTTCTACACCGACGGCGCGTACAACTTCGAGGGCACGAAGAAGAGCGCCGAGCAGATGGCCGGCTATTACGCCGAGCTCGTCCGCGACTACCCGATGGTCTCCATCGAGGACCCGCTGAGCGAGGACGACTGGGACGGCTGGGTCCGCCTCACCGCCGAGCTCGGCGACAAGGTCCAGCTCGTCGGCGACGACCTGTTCGTCACCAACCCCGACCGCCTCGAAGAGGGCATCTCCCGCCGCGCCGCCAACGCGCTGCTGGTGAAGGTCAACCAGATCGGCACGCTCTCGGAGACCCTCGACGCGGTTTCGCTGGCCACCTCGTTCGGCTACAAGTCGATGATGAGCCACCGGTCCGGCGAGACCGAGGACACCTTCATCGCCGACCTCGCGGTCGCCACCGGTGTCGGCCAGATCAAGACCGGCGCCCCGGCGCGCGGCGAGCGCATCGCCAAGTACAACCAGCTGCTGCGCATCGAAGAGACGCTCGCCGACGCGGCTCGCTACGCGGGTGACCTCGCGTTCCCGCGCTTCTCGCAGGACGCCTGACAAAGCATGGCCGACCGGGGGCGCGCGCGTAGCCGACGAGGCGGACGGGTGGAGGGCACGGGATCTTCTGGATCTTCCCGTGCCCGCCGCCCCGAGCGCGCGCGCCGCGAGTCGGTCGGCAAGGCACGAAGCTTCCGCCGCGGCCTGAACGCGAAACGCGCTTCAGGCGCGGCGAAAGTGCTCGGCATGTCGAACACCCGGCGCGCGGCCGTGGTCGCGATCGTGGTGTGCGCCTTGGCTTTCACGATCGCGGTGCCGCTGCGCACCTACCTGAGCCAGCGCTCGGAGATCGCCGTGCAGGAGAAGCGGCGCGCCGATCTGCTGAAGGACGTCGCGGACCTGCAGGCCCGCAAGGCCGAGCTGTCCGACCCGGCCCAGATCGAGGCCGAGGCCCGGCGTCGCCTGCGCTACGTCATGCCGGGCGAGACCCCGTACATGGTCCAGCTCCCCGAAGACAAGGCACCCGACGCCGCCCCGGCCCCGGCGCCCGACGCGGGCCCCCAGGGTTCTTGGTATGAAAGGCTTTGGTCCCAGGTCGGCGGCTGAACCCCGGCCTGACCCAGCGAAAAAAATCCCAATGTGGCTTTCGTCAGATTTCACCTGACGAAAGCCACATTGGCGTGCTGAAACCTGACCAACGCCACATTGGGATTTTTTTCCCAACCGGGGGTGAGGCGGCGGTCGGGGCGGTCGTTAGGCTGCTCGCCGTGAGTAACTTCGAGCCGGTGACCGAGGCCGATCGCGAGATCATCGCGGAGCAACTGGGCAGGCCGCCCCGCGCGCTGCGGGCCATCGCGGCCCGGTGCCCGAGCGGGCACCCGTCCGTCGTGCAGACCAGTCCCCGGCTGGAGAACGGCACCCCGTTCCCGACGCTGTACTACTTGACGTGCCCTCGGCTGAACTCGCTCGTCGGCACGATCGAAGCGTCCGGGATCATGAAGGAGATGACCGAGCGCCTGTCGGTCGACGAGGAGCTCGCCGCGCACTACCTGCGCACGCACGAGACGTACCTCGCGGAGCGTGACGCCATCGAGTCGCTCGGCACCCAGGTGACCGCGGGCGGGATGCCGGGCCGGGTCAAATGCCTGCACGTCCACCTCGCCGACACTCTCGCGCGCGGTGCCGGTGTGAATCCGTTCGGTGACGAGACACTCGCGATCTTGAAGGCGGAAGGCTGGCCCTCCGGCGACTGCGCCGCAGTGTCCAATTAGGACGAAGTGAAGATGTCGGCGGCCTCGCGTATCGTGGATGCCGTCACGTGACGGGGGTCACCGCCAGTAACGATCAAGCGCCGAAACCGGATACGCAAAGTAATTCGGCTGTTTTCGACGATTTGGTCCCATTGGGGGTGGGCACCTCACGTCAGGTTTGACAGCCTGGGGACACGGAATCTTCACACGCGGTGGACGAGTATCGGACCGCACGAGTGGTTCGACGGGGAGGCTTGAGGCGTGCGCGTACTGCGACTGCCAGGCGCAATCGGCGGAGCGGCTCGAAGATTGAGCCTGCGTCACCGGACTTTCGTGGCCGTGGCCGGGGGCGCGCTGGCTGTCATCCCCGCCTTCGCCGCGAGCGACACCGCCGCCGGGTGGGTGAACCTGGCCAGTTCCATTCACACGTATGACACGCCGTACCAGGGTGGTTACAACCCCGAGGTGGAGCAGATCGCCGTCGACGGCTCGCTCCCGCAGGCTCCGGTTCCCGTCCCGCTGCCCAGCGATCAGCTGCCCAACGGCCCGCTCGGCGTCCCCGAGACCGTCTTCAAGGCCTACCGTGCCGCCGCCGACAAGCTCACCGAGCAGCAGCCCGGCTGTCACATCGACTGGGCGCTCATCGCCAGCATCGGCCGCATCGAGTCCAACCACGCGCGCGGCGGCTACGTGGCCGCCAACGGCGACACCTTGGAGCCGATCCTCGGCCCGGTGCTGAACGGCAAGGGTCCGTTCGCCGCCATCCCGGACACCGACCAGGGCAAGTTCGACGGCGACAAGGTCTGGGACCGCGCCGTCGGCCCGATGCAGTTCATCCCGTCGACCTGGTGGGGCTACGCCTCCGACGGCAACGACGACGGTCAGTCCAACCCGAACAACATCTTCGACGCCTCGCTGGCCACCGGTAAGTACCTGTGCTCCGGCGGGCTCAACCTGGCCGATCCCGGCCAGCTGCGCGCCGCGATCTACCGGTACAACCACTCCGACTATTACGTGAACACCGTGATCATGTGGGCGGAGGCGTACCGCAAGGGCGTCACCCCGACGCCGGACAGCAAGGTCCCGGTCGGCGCGCCGGACGCGGGCGCGACACCAGGCCCCGGCGAGGTTCCGACGCCGACCGTGCCGACGACCACCCCGTCGCCGACCGCGACGGCGACCATCCCGCCGGGCACGAGCAGTAGCAGCAGCTCCTCCAAGTCGAGTTCTTCGCCATCGTCGCCGAGCTCGTCGTCGAAGCCCTCTGAGACGCCCTCGTCGAGCACACCGACGTCAGGGTTGCCGACGTGTCAGTCGCCGACGACCACGCCGACCACCACTACGTCGTCACCGACCACGACGTCGTCGCCGACCTGCACACCGGCTGCCCCGCCGAAGTAAGCCGGCCTGTTCGTTAGGCTGGGCGGCATGCCTCGTGTTGCCGCGATCGACTGTGGGACCAACTCCATCCGGCTGCTCGTCGCCGAGCTGACCGAACGCCACGACGGCACCTACGACCTGCGTGATCTGCATCGCGAGATGCGGATCGTGCGGCTCGGCCAGGGTGTCGACGCGTCCGGCCGTCTCGCGCCGGAGGCGCTGGAGCGCACCCGCGCCGCGCTCGCGGACTACACGATCGCCGCGCGCCGCAAGGGCGCCGAGAAGGTGCGCATGGTCGCCACCTCGGCCACCCGCGACGCCAGCAACCGCGACGAGTTCTTCGCGATGACGCGTGAGGTGCTCGGTGTCGAGGCCGAGGTCATCACCGGCGACGAGGAAGCCAGGCTGTCGTTCACCGGCGCCGTCGGCGAGCAGGACCCCGACGACGGCCCGTTCGTCGTCGTCGATGTCGGCGGCGGCTCCACCGAACTCGTGCTCGGCACCTGGGACGGCAAGCGCGCCGACGTGCTGGCCGCCAAGTCCGTCGACATCGGCTGTGTGCGGATCACCGAGCGCGCGCTGAAGTCCGACCCGCCGACCGCCGACGAGATCGCGGCCGCCGACGGGCTCGCCACCGGTGTGCTCACCGCCGCCTTCGAAGCCGTCGACGTGTCCAAGGCCAAGACCTGGATCGGCGTCGCGGGCACGGTCACCACGCTGTCCGCGATCGCGCAGGAACTGCCGGAGTACGACAGCGAAGCCGTGCACCTGTCCAAGCTTTCGCGTGCGGACATCGACCGGCTCGCCGACGGCCTGCTGACGTCGGACCACGAGACGCGCGCCGCGAACCCGGTCATCCACCCCGGCAGGGTCGACGTGATCGGCGGCGGCGCGGTGATCGTGCGCGCGCTCGCCCAGCAGCTCGCAGCGCGGGGCGGACCGTCCGAATTGGTCGTGAGCGAGCACGACATTCTTGACGGTATCGCGCTTTCACTCGTTTAACCCCTGGTGAGCGCGCGATGACTTCAGGTACGGAGTAGGCCGTTCGCCGGAGTCCCAATACCTACGAAAGTCGTGTTCCAACTTCATTTCTGCCCCGATTGTCATCCGTTTGGCTATGTGACCGCACTCACTGATACCGCTACGGTCGTCTCACTTCCGGGAGGCCCCGGAGGGGAGAGGTGGAGGCGGAAAGATGGGGCGATCGCGCAGAATTTCCGGTGTTGCCGCGGCGGTGACATCCTTGGCGCTGGTGCTGGCGGCCTGTGGAGGCGGCGGCGGTAAAACCGAGGACAAGGGCCAGCCCGCGGGCGGCGAAACCAACCCGGATGGCGCGGTGTCCGTCTACGGCACCGAGCCGCAGAACACCTTCATCCCCTCGAACACCACCGAACTCGGTGGCTCGAAGGTGCTGAACCCCGTTTTCTCCCAGCTGATCGAGTACCGTTCGGACACCGGCGCGCCGTTCAACCTGGTCGCCGAGTCGATCACCACCAATGACGCCAAGGTCTACGACATCAAGCTCAAGAAGGGCTGGAAGTTCCACGACGGCACCGAAGTCAAGGCACATAACTTCGTCGATGCCTGGAACTACGGCGCGTACGGCCCCAACGGTCAGCTGAGCGGCGACTTCTTCGCGCAGATCGAGGGCTACGAAGCGGTCAACCCCGGCAAGGACAAGCAGCCGACGACCGACAAGATGAGCGGGCTCAAGGTACTCGGCGACCACGAGTTCCAGGTGACGCTGTCAGCGCCCTTCTCGGTCTTCCTCTCGAAGATCGGCTACCTCGCGTTCGCGCCGCTGCCCGACGTGTTCTTCAAGGACCCCAAGGCGTTCGCCGAGCACCCCATCGGCAACGGGCCGATGAAGTTCGTCTCCAGGCAGCCGAAGGTCAGTGTCAAGCTGACCAGGAACGACGACTACCAGGGTGAGGACAAGGTCCACTTCAAGGACCTCGACGTCAAGATCTACGCGAGCCTGGAGACGGCGTACCAGGACCTGCTGAGCAACAAGCTCGACTTCATGGAGACGCTGCCGCCGTCGGCCACCGCCGGCGGCAAGTACAAGACCGACCTCAAGGACCGCGTGGTCGAAGGCCACCTGCTCGGCATCAGCACGCTCGGCGTGCCGTATTACCTGCCGGAGTACAACAACCTCGACCTGCGCAAGGCGATCTCGCTGGCCATCAACCGCGAGCAGATCACCAAGACCGTCATGAACGACACCTACGTTCCGGCAGACAGCTGGGTTTCCGCGGGCATCGAGGGCTACCGCCCCGGCACCTGTGGTGAGTTCTGCAAGTACGACGCCACCAAGGCCAAGGAGTACCTGGCGAAGTCCGGTTTCAAGGGCAAGCTGACCATTCAGTCCAATGCGGACGGTGGGCGCAAGGAGCCACTGGTCGCGGCCTGCAACAGCATCAAGAACGCGCTCGGAATCGAGTGTGACTTCGTGCCGGCGGCCGGGTTCAACCAGCACCGCCAGATCGTCACCGGCAAGAAGCTGACCGGTATGAGCCGCTCGGACTGGGCCGCGGACTATCCGTCCATTGAGGACTTCCTCAACCCGATCTACCGCACCGGCGCCGGTTCCAACGACTCCGGCTACTCCAACCCCGCCGTCGACGAGACACTCAAGAAGGCCGACTCGACCGCGGACAAGGCCGAGGCGATCAAGCTGTACCAGCAGGTCGAGGACATGATCGCGAAGGACCTGCCGCAGATCCCGGTGTGGGACGAAAAGGGCGTCGGCGCCAAGTCGAGCCGCCTGAAGAGCGCGAAGCTCGACTTCGGCCGGTACGCCGATTACTCGTCCATCGAAGTCAACCGCTGAGTGAAGCCGGAGAAGCCGTCGTAAAAGGGACCACAGAACCATGATCCGCTATGTACTTCGGCGGCTTCTCCAGCTCATTCCCGTTTTCTTCGGGACGACCTTCCTGATCTACACGCTGGTCTGGTCGATTCCCGGCGACCCGTTCGCCGGGAAATGCGGGCAGGTCAAGTGCCCGCAGACGTTCGTCGACAAGATGACCGAGCGGTACCACCTCAACGATTCACTGATCGAGCAGTACTTCAAGTACATCGGGAAGCTGCTGACCGGCGATTTCGGCGAGACGTTCAACGAGATCCCGGTCGGCGACCTGATCGGCGACGCCTATCCGGTGACGCTGCGGCTCGCGCTCGTCGCGGTCTGCATCGAGGCGCTCATCGGTGTCGGCGCCGGCGTGCTGACCGGCTTGCGTGGCAGGGGTTTCCTCGACAACCTCGTGCTGATGTCGACGTTGTTCCTGATCTCGCTGCCGGTGTTCGTCACCGGCATCGTGCTGCAGATCGTGCTCGGCACGGAGTGGGGGATCATCACCCCCAGCGTCTCGGCCGACGCGACGATCGGGGAATTGATCGTGCCGGGATTCGCGCTGGGCAGCCTGTCCATGGCCTATATCGCGCGGTTGACGAGAACGAGCATCGCGGAGAACCGGCGCGCCGACTTTGTCCGCACCGCGATCGCCAAAGGCCAGCCGCACCGGCGCGTGGTGTGGGTGCACCTGCTGCGCAACTCGGTCATCCCGGTGATCACCTTCATCGGCATCGACCTCGGCGCGCTGATGGGCGGCGCGATCGTCACCGAGGGCGTGTTCAACATCAACGGCATCGGCGGGCTGATCTTCCAGGGCATCCAGAACCAGGAGAGCGCGACGGTCACCGGCATCGTCGTGCTGCTCGTGCTGGTCTACCTGTTCATGAGCCTGGTCGTCGACCTGCTGTACGCCGTTCTCGATCCGAGGATTCGCTATGACTGACCCCAGCGCCGCGAGCCTGCAACTGGACGCGGGGCCGCAGCGCTCGCGCAGCCTGTGGGGCGACGCGTGGCGGCGGCTGCGCACACGGCCGACGGTGATCGCCTCCGCGGTGATCATCGTGGTGATCGTGCTGATCGCCATCGCACCCGGCCTGTTCAGCTCGCGCGACGCCGGCTTCAGCGACTTGAACCTGGCCAACCAGGGGCCGTCGGCCGACGCGTGGTTCGGCTACGACAACCAGGGCCAGGACGTCTACGCGAGGGCGATCTACGGCACGCGCGCGTCGCTGCTCGTGGGTGTCTTCGCGACGCTGCTGACCGTGCTGATCGGCTCGTTCATCGGCATTCTCGCCGGCTACTACGGGCAGATCGTGGACACACTGTTGTCCAGGCTCGGCGACGTGTTCGCCGGGCTGCCGTTCCTGCTCGGCGCGATCGTCATCCTCACCACGTTCAACGCGCCGGGCAGCAGTCCAGGTGGGGTCACGATCATCTCGCAGGTGGTGCTGTCGATCGCGATCCTGACCTGGCCGGTCGCCATGCGCATCATGCGCGGCGCGACACTGGTCGCGAAGCAGCTCGACTACGTGAAAGCCGCGCGAGGACTGGGCGCCAGCACACCGCGCGTCATCTTCCGGCACCTGCTGCCGAACACACTCGCGCCCGTGCTCGTCTACGCCACCATCGCGCTGGGCGCGGCCATCGGCGCGGAGGCGACGCTGGCGTACCTGGGCATCGGCGTGCGCGCGCCGGTCATCTCGTGGGGTGTGATGATCAGCGACGCGCGGGACTATTTCCGCAACACACCGCATATCCTGCTGTTCCCGGCGGCCTTCGTGACCGTCACCGTGCTCGCTTTCGTCATGCTCGGTGACGCGGTGCGCGACGCGCTCGACCCGAAGGGCCGGTGACCATTGTGGATGGTGAGATGCTTCTGGAGGTCGAGGACCTCCACGTCGAGTTCCGCACCGAGGACGGGGTCGCGAGCGTCCTCAATGGAGTCGGCTATCACGTGCGCTCCGGAGAAACCGTTGCGGTGCTGGGAGAATCCGGTTCCGGCAAAAGCGTGACCGCGCAGACCATCATGGGCATCCTCGACATGCCGCCCGCGGTGGTGACCGAGGGGTCCGTGCGTTTCCACGGCGAGGAGCTGCTCACGGCCACGCCGGCGCGCCGCGCGGAGATCCGCGGCGAGAGCATGGCGATGATCTTCCAGGACGCGCTGTCCGCGCTGAACCCGGTGTTCACCGTCGGGTTCCAGATCGAGGAACAGCTGCGCGTGCGGCGCGGGATGAACCGGCGCGAGGCGCGTCAGCGTGCCATCGAGCTGCTGGACCTGGTGAAGATTCCCGGTGCCAAGCAACGGGTTCGCGAGTATCCGCACCAGTTCTCCGGCGGGATGCGGCAGCGCGCGATGATCGCCATGTCGCTCGCGCTCGACCCGGAACTGCTGATCGCCGACGAGCCGACCACCGCGCTGGACGTCACCGTGCAGGCGCAGATCATGGATCTGCTCGCGGAGATCCAGGCCGAGCGGAACATGGGGCTCATCCTGATCACGCACGACCTCGCGGTGGTCGCGGAGGTCGCCGACCGGATCGCGGTGATGTACGCGGGCCGCATCGTCGAGCAGGCGGACGTCGCCGAGCTGTTCCGCGCGCCGGGACATCCGTACACCGAGGCGCTGATGCGGTCGCTGCCGCGGCTGGACCTCAAAGGACAGACGTTGCAGACCATCAAGGGCTTGCCGCCGAGCCTGCTCGACATCCCGCCGGGGTGCCCGTTCCACCCGCGCTGTGAACGGGTGCAGGACAAGTGCCGGACAGAGCGCCCTGAATCACTCGGTCTGGGCTTCGGGCGGGTCAGTGCCTGCCATTTCGCGGAAGAGGTGGTGAGCCGTGCCTGAGCCGATCCTGGCGGTGAACGGCCTCGTCAAGCATTTCCCGGTACGCAGCGGGATCCTGTTCAAGCGCACGATCGGCCACGTCAAGGCGGTCGACGGCGTCTCGTTCGACCTCATGAAGGGCGAGACGCTCGGCGTGGTCGGCGAGTCGGGCTGTGGCAAGTCGACGCTCGCGCAGGTGCTCATGCGGCTCGAGGAGCCGACCGCGGGCGCGGCCGTGTTCGAGGATCGCGACATTTTCACTTTGCGTGGCGCGGAATTGCGGCGGCTGCGGCGCAACATCCAGATCGTGCTGCAGGACCCGTACACCTCGCTGAACCCGCGGATGACCGTCGGCGACATCATCGGCGAGCCGTTCGAGATCCATCCCGAGGTGGCGCCGAAGGGGTCGCGGGCCGCGAAGGTGCGCGAGCTGCTCGACGTGGTCGGGCTGAACCCGGAGCACATCAACCGGTATCCGCATCAGTTCTCCGGCGGTCAGCGGCAGCGGATCGGCATCGCGCGCGCACTCGCGCTGAAGCCGAAGGTGATCATCTGCGACGAGCCGGTTTCGGCACTCGACGTGTCCATTCAGGCACAGGTGATGAACCTGCTCGATGAACTGCAGAAGGAATTCGGCCTTTCTTATGTGTTCATCGCACACGATTTGTCGGTGGTTCGACATTTGTCAACCAGGGTCGCGGTGATGTATCTCGGCAAGATCGTCGAAATCGGAACCGAAGATCAAATCTATAACCGGCCCGCGCATCCGTACACGCAGGCGCTGCTGTCCGCGGTGCCCGTCGCCGACCCTTCCGTTCGCGGGCAACGCCAGGTCATCCGCCTGGAAGGCGACGTGCCGAGCCCCATCGATCCGCCTTCAGGCTGCCGTTTCCGCACGCGGTGCTGGAAAGCGCAGGACATCTGCGCGGTGGAGGAACCGGGCCTGGTCATGCGTGACGGCGGACATCTGAGCGCGTGTCACTTCGCGGAACAGCGTTCTGTGGTCCCCTGACTTAAGTAGCGTTTTACTTGTCTGCGCGATGTTCTCCTCGTAGGTTGCATTCACCGGTTTTTCGGAGGAGGAATCTGTGAAAAGATCCAAAATGGTCATCGCCGTGCTCGCGGTACCGCTGATCGGCGGAGTGGTCGCGGGCCCGGTCGCTGCCGCGCAGCCACAACTCGCGGGGCCGTCGACCGAATTCACCGTTTTGGCCGCGGAAGGCCAGAGTGTCCAGGCCGCCGAGCAGGCGGTCCGCGCGGCAGGCGGCACCGTCGTGGCCAGCAACGCCGCGGTCGGCCTGATCACGGCCACCGCGCCCGCGACCGGGTTCACCGAGCGCGTCACCAAGAACCGCTCGATTTTCGGTGCTGCCAAGGCGAAGCCGATCGGCCGCGCGCCCAAGAGCGACGCCGCGAAGCCGAACGCCGTCGAGAAGGAAGCCCGCGCGGGCGCCGCTTCGTCGAAGCAGCCCGCCGCGAAGAAGCCGGTCGGCATGGACCCGCTGGACGACCAGCTCTGGGGCCTCTCCTCCGTGCGCTCCGACCTCGCGCGCACCGTGCAGCCCGGCGACAAGCGCGTCAAGGTCGGCATCATCGACACCGGCGTGGACGGGTCGCACCCGGACATCGCGCCGAACTTCGACAAGGCCGCGTCCCGCAACTTCGTCCGCGACATCCCGAACGACGAGACCGGCGCGGTCGTCGACGGGCCGTGTGAGTACCGCGGCTGTGTCGACCCGGCCGACCACGACGACAACGGCCATGGCACGCACGTCGCGGGCACCATCGGCGCCGCAGCCAACGGTTTCGGCGTCTCCGGTGTCGCGCCGAACGTCACGCTGGTGAACGTCCGCGCCGGCCAGGACGCCGGTTTCTTCTTCCTGCAGCCGACCGTCGACGCGCTGACCTACGCCGGCGACGCGGGCATCGACGTGGTGAACATGTCGTTCTACACGGACCCGTGGCTGTACAACTGCACGGCGAACCCGGCCGACTCGGCCGCGGAGCAGGCCCAGCAGCGCACCATCATCGAGGCCACGCAGCGCGCGCTGCGGTACGCGCACCGCAAGGGCGTGACCCAGGTCGTCGCGCTGGGCAACCAGCACACCGACCTCGGCGCCCCCAAGCCGGACACCACCAGCCCCGACTACCCGGCCAACGCGACGCACCCACGTCAGGTCGACAACGCGTCCTGCCTCTCGCTCCCGGTCGAGGGCGACTACACGATCGGCGTCTCGTCCTTCGGCCCGTCCCAGGCGAAGGCGGACTACTCGAACTACGGCACCGAGCAGATCTCGGTCTCCGCGCCGGGTGGCTACTTCCGCGACGGCTTCGGCACCGACTGGTTCCGCACGGTCCAGAACGAGATCCTCTCCGCCTACCCCCGCAACGTCGGCGTCGCCGAAGGCAACATCGACGCGGCGGGCAACGTCACCCCCGACGGCGTCACCGCGGGCGTCCAGAAGGCCGTCGCCGCCGACGGCCGCGTCGGCTACTACCAGTTCCTGCAGGGCACCTCGATGGCCACCCCGCACGCGACCGGTGTCGCCGCACTCATCGTTTCCCAGTACGGCAAGGCATCCGGCGCCGGCTTCGGCCTCGACCCCGACAAGGTCCAGCGAGTCCTCGAAGGAACGGCGGCTCACATCGCCTGCCCGGTCCCGGCCACCGTCGACTACCTCAAGGAAGGCCGCGACGCCGACTTCACCGCGACCTGCGTCGGCACCCCCGAATTCAACGGCTTCTACGGCCACGGAGCAGTCGACGCCTGGTCAGCCGTAACCCACGGCAAGCCCTACCTCAACTAACCCCCTCGTCGAACCCCCAATGTGGCTTTCGTCAGATTTCGCCTGACGAAAGCCACATTGGCGGGGTGGAACCTGACGAATGCCGCATTGGGATTTTTTGGCTGACCGGCACGAAAATTCGACGCGAATGGTCGTTCTGCTTGATTTTGTTACTGGTGGGACGATGGTTTTGCGGCGTGCCTGCACCCTGGTCGGGTGGGAAAAGAAACGTGGGCTCGCCATCCCCTGATCACTGGCGCACAGAAGACAATGGACGTGGTCGTCCGGACGGCTACGCTCGAAGAGATCGGCCTGACGCGCGACACCATTTATCAACGATGCCGGCCTGGCCGCCCATGGCGGAAGTTGTTGTCCGGTGTCATTCAGCTGAGCCGTGACAAACCAACTCCGGATATCCGTATGCGTGCCGCGCTGCTCAGAGCCGGGCCGGATGCGATGGTGACCGGACTTTGGGCATTGCGGCTGTACGGGCTCCGGCATTGCCCGGAACCGTCGGATGTCCACGTCCTCGTACCGGACGGATGCCAAGTCTCGACAACGGAGTTCCTTCTCGTCGAGCGGACTACGCGCCTGCCAAAACCGTTGCAGCGGAATAAGATCCCTGTCGCGCCGGTTCAGCGTGCGGTACTCGACGCAGCCCGGCGGCTGACCGATCAGGACACCATCCAGGCGATGTTGGCCGACGTCATCCAGCGTGGCAAGTGTTCACCGGAGGAAATCGGCCGGGAACTCGGGCAGGGGAGCCAGCGCGGTTCCGCGCTGCCTCGGCTCGCTCTCCTGGATTTGATGGCGGGCGCGCATTCGGTTGCGGAAGCGGACGCCCAACGTCTTTGGGAACGCGCAGGTCTGCCTGAGTGTCAACGCAACGTGAAGATCTTCGACGGCGAGGGAAACTACATCGCTACACCCGATTCTTGGGTCGACGCGGTCGCCTTCGCGTGGGAAATCGACTCGAAAGCACATCACGCGGACGATGGCTTCGAAGGCACCGTGGCTCGCAACGCCCGTTACGCCGCCGCAGGTGTGGTCGTTCTGCAAACCACACCCAGACGGCTGCGAGCCGAGCCGGAGAAAGTCCTGGCTGAGCTCAAGGCCTGCTATGCAGCCGCCTGCCGCAGGCCTCGCCCGGACGTCCGGGTCGGCTGAGATTGGGAAAAAAATCCCAATGTGGCTTTCGTCAGCGCTGGCCTGACGAAAGCCACATTGGGGGCCGGAAAACTGACCAAAGCCGCATTGGGATTTTTTTCAGCGGTTGGAGGAGGAGCGGACGAAGGCGGCCAGGTCCTTGGATTGCTGGATACGCGAGGGTTCGTGGACGTACATCATGTGGCCGGCCGGGTAGTAGGCCGACTCGATGTTTTCGCGGAGTTCTTCGGGGATCTTGAGGTGGGCGAGTACGTGCTCGGCCGCGAAGTAGGCGGTCGCGCCGTCGTAGTGGCCGAAGGCGACGTGGATCTTGAGGTGGGGGTTCGCGCGCATCGCGTTGCTCAGTGCGTCCACAGCGGACACCGCTCGGCCCTCGAAGTCCGAATAGGACCAGGCCTTGTTGACGTCCATGGACAGGATCTCGTACGGGAGGTCGCTTTCGTAGCCGAGCTCGGCGCGGACGTAGTGGTTGAAGCCCGCCGCGTAGGCGCCGATGATGCGCGAGATGGACGGGTCGTCGCTCATGTGCTCGCGGCCGCCGTCCGGCTCCCATGTGGTGAACCGGCCGTCCATGCGACCGGCGACCTTTCCCTTGTCGCGCAACAGCTCTGTGAAGAAGCGGATGTGCTCGATCCGGAGGTCGACACGGTCTACATAGGATTCGGAAAGTCCGGTCAGTGAGGCCAGCGTCGAGACGATTTCGGCACGCTCGGCGGTGGAGAGGCGGGCGCCGCGTTGCAGTGCCCATGGCAGGTCGCGGGCGGCGAAGTCCTCGGCGTCGGCGAGTACGTCGTCGAGCGGGCGGTCGCCGTGGAAGCCGTGGTAGTGGGCGATGGCCGCGTAGGTCGGGACGAAGAGGCTGTACGGCTGGTCGTTGCCCTCGGTGAAGTCCAAAGTGGCCAGATCGAGCACCGACGAGATGAGCATCAGCCCGTTCAGGTACAGCCCGTGCCGCTCCTGCAGGTGCGCCGCCAGCGCGGCCGCGCGCAGCGTGCCGTACGACTCGCCCGCGACGAACTTCGGCGAGAGCCAGCGCTGGTTGCGGGACGTCCACAGCCGGATGATCTCGCCGACGGACTCGATGTCGGGCGTGAAGCCGTGGAACTCCTTCGCCTTCTCGCCGGGACGGGGCCGCGAGAAGCCGGTCGACACCGGGTCGATGAACACCAGGTCGCTGTGCGCGAGCAGGGTCTCGGGGTTGTCGGCGAGCTCGTACGGCGGCGGCGCCGGGTCGTCGACGTCGCCGGAGACGACGCGCCGCGGCCCGAGCAGGCCCAGGTGCAGCCAGATGCTCGACGAACCTGGCCCGCCGTTGAAGGCGAAGGTCACCGGCCGCGTGGCGGGGTCGGCGTCGTCGAGGGTGTACGTCGTCAGGAACACCTCGGCCTTGGCCACGTGGCCCTCCGACTTGCCGTCGGTCGTGACCTCCTGGCGGAGCACGACGCGCCCGGTTTGCGCGGTATAGGCGAGCTTGCGGCGTTTGACGGTGATCGTGTGCTGGCTGGAGACCAGGGTGTCGGCGGGTTCGGCGGCCTTCGCCTCGGGCGCGGGGGTCTCGTCGACGGTGTTGTCCGGCATACAAAACAACTTAGCCGAGGTAAGAATGAGGAGTGGGCCAATTTGACACGCTTTCGGACCTCGACGCGGCCGTGACCGGCTGCCGCGCCTGCCCACGCCTGGTCGCCTGGCGCGAGGAGGTCGCGGTCACCAAGCGCGCGGCCTTCCGCGACTGGACCTATTGGGGCCGCCCGGTGCCCGGTTTCGGGCCGGCCGACGCCGCACTCGGCATCGTCGGCCTCGCGCCCGCCGCGCACGGCGCCAACCGGACCGGGCGAATGTTCACCGGCGATCCTTCGGGCGATTTCCTCATCAAAGCGCTCTATGACGTCGGCCTCGCGTCACAGCCGACCTCCACTCATCCAGGTGACGGACTCGAGCTGCGCGGAACCCGGATGACGGCGCCGGTCCGGTGTGCTCCGCCACAGAACAAGCCCACACCGTCCGAACGGGACACTTGCCGCGCGTGGCTCGAGGCCGAACTTGACTTACTGGCTCCCACGTTGCGGACCGTCGTCGTGCTCGGCGCCTTCGGCTGGCAGGCGCTACTGCCGGTGCTCGGCCGGATCGGCTGGGTGGTGCCCTCGCCGCGCCCGGTCTTCGGACATGGCGCCGAAGTGGTCCTGACCGGCCGGTCTGAGCTGCGCGTTCTCGGCAGCTATCACGTGTCGCAGCGCAACGTCCAAACCGGCAGGCTCACGCCCGCGATGCTGCGCTCGGTTCTCACTCGGGCGGGTGACACCGCCGGGCTCAACTGAATCGGTGCCGAAAGGGCAGCGACGCTGGTCACAGCCGGATGGGGTCCACGCGCGATTTCCGCGTGGGGGTGCGAGTATGGACGCATGGCTGCAAGGAAGTCGGAACCGACTCGGATCCTGGTTCTCGGTGGTGGCTACGTCGGTCTCTACACGGCGTTCGGCCTTCAGAAGATGCTGCGCGCCAACGAGGCCTCCGTGACCGTCGTTGACCCTCAGCCGCACATGACTTACGCGCCCTTCCTGCCCGAGGCGGCGGCGGGCGCGATCGAGCCGCGGCACGTGGTCGTCCCGCTGCGTCGCGTGCTGAAGCGGTGCCACGTGCTCACGGCACGTGTCACCAAGATCGAGCACGAGCGCAAGTCCGTCACCGTCGAGGCGGCGGACGGGCACGTCGAGGCGCTGAACTACGACATCCTCGTGGTCGCGCTCGGCGCGGTCGCCCGCGTGCTCCCGATCCCGGGCCTGGTCGAACAGGGCATCGCCTTCAAGACCATCGGCGAGGCGATCTACCTGCGCAACCACGTCATGACCAAGCTCGACGAGGCCGCCAGCACGCTGGACCCCGAGCTGCGCAAGCGGTTGCTGACCTTCACGGTCGTCGGCGGCGGCTTCGCGGGCATCGAGGCGCTGGCCGAGCTCGAGGACATGACCCGCTTCGCCACCCGCTACTACGAGAACATCAGCCCGGAAGACATCCGCTGGGTTCTCGTCGAGGCCGCCGGCCGCATCCTCCCCGAGGTCCGCGAGACCCTCGGCGTGTACACGGTCGAGCAGCTTGAGAAGCGCGGTATCGAGGTCTACCTCTCGACGGCGGCCAAGTCGTTCGAGAACGGCCACGTCGTGCTCTCGGACGGCACCGAGTTCGACTCGGACACCATCATCTGGACCGCGGGCGTCAAGGCGAACCCGGTGCTCGCGAACTCGGACCTGCCGATCGACAAGCGCGGTCGCGTCGAGGCGACGGCGGCACTGCAGGTCGTCGGCCACCCGGACGTCTGGACCGCGGGCGACAACGCCGCCGTGCCCGACCTTTCGCGCACCGAGGCCGACCCGACCGCGACCTGCCCGCCGAACGCGCAGCACGCGGTCCGCCAGGCGCGGCACCTGGCGAAGAACATCATCAAGGTGGTCCGCGGCGGCAAGCCGAAGGACTACTACCACAAGAACCTCGGCGCGGTCGCCAGCCTCGGCCTCCACAAGGGCGTCGCCGACGCGCTGAACCTGAAGATCAAGGGCTTCCCGGCCTGGCTGTTCCACCGCGCGTATCACCTCAAGGCGATGCCGACCTGGAACCGCAAGATCCGCATCCTCTTCGACTGGATGCTCGGCGGCCTCTTCCGCCGCGAGGTCATCTCGCTCGGGCAGATCAACAACCCGAAGGAAGAGTTCGCACGCGTCTCGAAGTCCTAGTTTCTCGCGATGAGGGCCTCCCTTGGCTAGCAAGGGAGGCCCTCATCGCGTTTAAGGTCGGCTGGTGAAGAAGCCGATTCAGTCTGACCTGCCCAAGCCAGGGCTCACACCGGTCGAACTCGCCGAGGATATACTGGCGCGGATAGAGCGTGGCAACGAATACGCCCGCAGTCGCAAGACCCGCTTCCGGCGCCGCTCGGTCATGGTCAAGCTCCTCGCACTGACACTGTCGGCGACCTCGACGATCATTCTGGGCTTGCAGAACCTCAACGGCTGGACCGGCACCGCCTTCGCGTTGGTGGCGGTGGTGACCGTGATCGGCGCGCTCGAACCGTTCTTCGCGTGGCGTTCGCTGTGGGTGCTGATGGAGGAGATCCAGCACCGCTTCTACCGCCTGCGCGACGACGTCGCCTTCTACGTCGCGATCACGCCGGCGGACGAGCTCGACGTGGCGGTCCTGCGGGCCAAATTCGATGAGTACCAGGCGATCTGGGACCAGGTCGGCACCCGGTGGATCCAGTACCGCCAGGCAGACGGGGCGTCCTAGCGCGCCATCGCTTAGGGTGGTCGGTGCCCCCGTAGCCCAATTGGCAGAGGCAGTCGACTTAAAATCGACCCAGTGCGGGTTCGAGACCCGTCGGGGGCACCACACAAACCATCATCACCGCTTGCACCTCTCCTAGCAGGGCATTTGGTGATCGAGGGCAGCTTCGACCTTTCGACGACCTGCGGGAGGTCGCTGTGAGGAGCGTGTCGGACGGCGTCGCACGATTCGTCACGATCGCCATGACCGCGGTGATTGGCCTGACCTTCCTCTTCGGGTTTGGCAACGTCCTGACCTTAGCTTTGAGTCTGGGTGTGCCAACGTATGTAGCCCCCCTGGTTGCGCCTGCAGTCGACTTGACGGTCATCGGACTACTCGTCGGTACGCGGCATCTTGCACTGTCCGGGGCCAGCGACGAGGTGCTGCGGCCGGCCCGACGCCTGCTGCTGGCGGCGAGCGTGGCGACGCTGTTGCTGAACGTGGCCGACCCGGTATGCGCTGGACAATGGGGAAAGGCGGCGTTTGACTCGGTGGGCCCGCTTTTGCTGATTGGGTGGGCTGAGACAGGGCCTGGCTTGCTCCGCGCACTGAGCACCGTAAATACCGGCGTCGATACGACATCAGCGGCACCGATGGTGGACGGCGTAGGAGAGGTAGGGCAGGACGTCGCGGTTGTTCCGCACGACAAGCAGACGGAGTCAGCCTGCGGAGGCGTTGATCTCGATGACAAACTCGTGGAGCGAGCTCGCCGGGCGGATGCTGAGCACTGGCGACGTCTCCGGCGCCCGATTTCCGCAGAGACTCTGCGGAAGCAACTTCGCGTCGGCGCGCGAACCTCTCGGGCTCTGGTGGCGGTCGTTCGCGGTGAGAACGCGCCAGGAGGCCACGAATTGCTCACCGCTGGCGGCGGCCTAGTGCTTGACCAGCCGTCATGCCGTTGAGCCGCGTTGCACAGCGGGAGACCGGAGAGGTTCGGCCGGCGCCGTGAGCTCAAGGCCTGGTCAAAGCGCCGCTAGATCAAGCGCGCGTCTTGCTAGCTGACTTGCCGGGGCTGTGCCGTGCCTACGGCTTGAGTCGACGCCGCGCAGAGGCTGCACCAGTGCCACGCGGTCTCAGAAGCGGCGTGAGCGCCCGAATGATGGCTGCTCTCTCGTGGGGTTTTGTTCCGTGCAGCGCACGGCAAATGATGACTAGCTTCGTCGCGGCGGTGATCAAAGCGATCACCGAGGTGACGGTTATGGCGGTCACAGTGAAAGTGACAGTTGGCATGGCAGTCCCCGGGATACAGCGGCTCGCTCGGATGATCGGGACGGGGCATGCCCCGGGACAGAAGCCATTGTCTGCGGTCCACCATAGCAAGACGCTGTGAACTGGCAAGCGCGGACGACATGCTGATGCCGCCGACTCGTGATCACATCCACGTCTCCAGGTATCGCCTTCGCGGGGCCCGCGAATCTCTGAAACTCGGCTCCCGGTTGGCGGCGCCGTGCCCTCACGAGCGCTTGACCTCGGACTGCAGCGCCAGTGGGTGGTGACGCGATCCTTGTTGCTAGGTCGGCTCCGACGGCATTTTGTCGGTGGTATGTGCGATAAAGGAGGTATGGACCCGTGTCGACACCCGCAGCGCAAGCGGCACGCCCAACTCCGGCATCAGCCGAGAGCGACGCCGCTGTGGGTTGGCGATCCGGAGGACTGGGCGGTCGTTCGGAGAACTCCACGACCTCCGTTGGTGTGCCCTGAGCAGGGTTGCGACGTCGAGCTCGTCTCCCATGAGAACCCCGCGTACAAGCACAGCCCACGGTACTTCCGGTTCAAGTCCGTCGATCGATCCTGTGAGCACTGGATCCACCACGACCAAGGCGGTGGTCCGGAAACCGCTCAGCATGAATGGGTGAAAACCCGTTTGACGAGGATCGCTCGACAACTCGGCTACACAGCGACACCCGAGCATCCGCACACGCGGGCAGACGTCTTCGTTCATGAGCCGGCTTACTGCCTCGAGGTACAGCTCCGCTCCACTCAGTTCCAGAAGAGGACGCAGGCCAGGGAAGCGAAGGGAGGAATGGTCTGCTGGTGGATCGCGGACGGACCCGACACCAAGACCCTGACGAAGTCGCTGTTCTCGCTGCCTGCCGTGCGCTTTCGGGTTGTGGATAAGGACGATTCCCGCGGGCGGCCCCTCACTCCCTGGCATGAGCCCGGTAACCGTGCCGTGGCGTACCGTGCGCGTCTGCAGGTATTCGCCACTGTTGCTCATCCGCCCGTTCGGAACAAGCCTCGCGGCACCTCTCCCGCTGGGGCGGAGTGGTTCCGAACGGGCGTGATGGATGGCTACACCTTTCTCGCGCAGGTCCTATCTGGGCGCCGTCGGTGGTACCCGCCTGGTGCACTCGGTCACCGATCCGGTTTGTGGGCTCTCGATACTGACGTCGCCGCCTACCAGGGCTTCCGCGCCGAACAACGAGCCCGCAAACGAACCCAGGCAATCACGCCCGTCCCGCCGGCACCACCCCAAACAGTTTCACAGCCGACGCAACTCGAGACAGGTTTGTCCAAGGAGCATTCACTTCCGGCCGACATCCCGGATTCGCCGGCAGAGCCACTGGCTACCCCGCCCCTGTCGCTCGGCTCAGCGGATGCCTACCCGCTTCCGATCGCGGGAGAACAAGCCGGTTCTGTGCCGGATTCTGCACAGCGCTCGCAGCCGTCACCGGTGCTGCGTAGACGCCGCCGGTGGCAGTTCTGGCGCCGTCGACAGGCGCCTTTGCGTAGGAGTTGACGAGTACAAGCTCGACGAAAGTCCGCCGTGGCACCCGCCTGGTCGGTGACCTCGGCAGGTCGGAGGGGGTGCACGGCCGCGAAGCCGTAGTCAAGTCGTCGGAGGGCCCGAAGTGAGCCAGAACTGTCGTTGCTCAGCGCTAGGCTCCTTCCATGGGATCCGCTACCGCACCCGGCGACGGAAACGTCGTACCCGCGACCGCGCAATCGCTTCCCGTCGACGCGCGCAACACCGCTCCAGAGACTGTCGCCCGTTACGACTATCAGTACGAATGTGTGGCACTCACGGTCTTACAGCGGTTGTCAAGCGATGACCTCCTTGGCATCGTGGTTGAGCGCACCACCGACGTAGCCTTCATACCCCGCACCGGACCCGCTGAACTCACTTCCATCAAGCATCTTGAACCCAACCAGGCGGTCAAAGGCGGCTGGGCGCTTCATGACCTGAAAGAGCGCGTTCTGGTTGACCTGCATGAAAAGTGGCTCGCGTCTGACCAGAAATGCACAGTCGCTTTCGTCAGTAACATGGGATTTGTTGGCTCCGGCTACCAGCTGTACCGAGCCTGCGTCGAGCGCTCGGTGAAGCACCGCCGACAGATGCACGGTTATCTTGTCGACCACGTCGCGGTCGCTCCTGAGAACGCCGCCGCCTTCCTCGACGCCATACACCTGCCAAAGTCGCCACTCCCGTCACGGGCGAACATTTCGGATGTCGCCGTCGCGGAGCTTCGCCGACTGCTGACGGCTCACGGCCGAGACGGACGTTTCGCTGACAAATGCTACGCAGCGCTCGTGAACAGGATCCGCGAGGCCAGTACGGACACACCGGACACGCGTAGCATCGTCATACCGGTTCGTTATGCGACGTTGCGCGGCCAATTGGAACACTCCGACGAACACGAACTCAGGAAGAGATACCTGGCGGCCGACGACCTGCGGGATTTGGTTCTGACCGTGCACGACCAGCATGCCGCTCAAACCGATGAGCCAGAACGACAGCAACTGCTACAGGATCCCCTGTTCACCGGTAGGGGCAATGAGTTGCGCGCCATCGAAGCCGCCATTCGCCCAGGGCTGCCGCATCCGGTCGCCCCCGTCGTACTGCACGGACTAACCGGATGCGGGAAGAGCAGCCTTGCGATGCACTTCGCGTCGACTCAGTCGGCCCGAATGACGATCAAAATGATCGACGCCAGCAGTCGTGCGGGCCTGGTGCAAGCCCTGAGTGCATCTGGGGAGCCACATGACCAGGCAGATGAACTCGGGAACATGCTCCGAGGACAGGGGAGTCCCGTAACTCCGCCATTGCCAGGCAACTCGATGACCCTGCTCATCCTGGACGGCGTGGAGAGCATAGACACTCTGCGGGGAATCATCCCCCGGCTCGCACTTACTCGAGTCCTGATCACGACAACCGCAGCTCACCTCGACCCGGGATACACCCACATCGAAGTTATGAGCTGGACAAGAACTGACTCGACTTCCTATGTGACGAAAGTCCTGCCGGCCGCAACAGTCGATGAAGCCGATCTGCTAGCCGGTGCGCTGTATGACCATCCGCTCGCAGTGGTCCAGGCCGCGAACTACTGCAATACGCTCGATATCGACGTGCGTGGTTATCTAGACCGCTTCGGCCGCGAGCCAACCTTGACGTTGAACCGCGGCGAGGCGCCTGGCCACTCCGAGACCGCAGGCACAGCTATCCGCTTGACCCTGGCGACGCTCGCCCAGCGTGCGCCAGCCGCGTGTGCTCTGCTGAACGCACTGGCGATAACGGCCGATGCTCCGCTAGCCGAATCGCTCTTCGATGTTCCCGGCGGCGCGGCTCATGTCGTAAAGCCCGATCTGGCACGACAGCGGCCGCCTCGCAAGGCACGGTGGATACCGCGACTTCGAAACAGCAAAGGCTTCACTGGTGAGTCTTTCCGCGTGGTTGCACCGTTGCCGGCCGCGACGTCCTGGCGCGCCGCGCTGCGCGATCCTGATACCCGAGACCAGGCTATCGTCGAGCTTCGAAAATTCTCGTTGCTGAGACGACAGGCTGGTGGGCTGGTCGTGCACCCATTGGTGAAACGCATTGTTCGCGAATCAGCTGAACAGAATCGTGTGTGGACAGAAGTGGTGCTCGGGCTTTTCGACCCTTACCTCTCGCCGAGTGACGCAGAGGCGAACGAGTCGCTGGCACCTCACCTGGTTCATGTCATCGCCGTCGCCGAGCACGCGATGGCCGAAAACTACTGTGGTCCTACCGTAGTGGCGGCCTGTGCCTACCTTGGTCGAGCCCTTCCCAGCTACGGCGACAGTGCCCGAGCTGCCGTGTTCGCGACTTTCGCGGCCGACGTGGTCACGAGCCTGAACTATCACGATGAGGCGCCGTCGTTCTTTATCGCGGAGGTCCGCCTCGCGGCCGCACTGTCCGCAGCGCTCAGTGGCCGGATTGATGAGGCTGTCCAGCGATTCCAGCAGATTGCGCAAGAAGCCCAAGAAGCGGGCGATGAGACTACTTACCTTGACTGCCTGCGCTATCTGTCTGAGATCGCAACGCTAACTGAGCGGCGAGATCTCGCCGAGCAGGTCCTCAACTCTGCATCACCGTTTCTCATGCTCGAGGACCAGCCGACAAACGCCATGCTCTATTTTACCCGGGCTATGACACAGTTGTTCAGGATGGTTGGAAAGGCAAGTGAGGCTTCGGTTCAAAGCGAATGGGTCCTCCGTCACGTCATGAGCAATCCAACCGCGCATCACGTTCTCGTGGAGAACGCTTTCGGTGACGCAGCCACGCTCGCGCTTGACCGCGGAGACTCCGCTGCGCGCCTCCGCTACGCCGTGGCGATGCTCGACATTCGTCGCGCTTACAGGGCGAGTGTCGGTGGACAACTTCGTCCCGACATCTGGTTCATACGTATGCTCATCGGCGTCGCCGATCCCGCCGTCGACTGTGCGTCAGATCTGAGGAAAGTGGACCGGCAACGAGCCGAGGCCCATCTCGGCCATGCTGCGGGCCTGCTCGACGAGGCTCGTGAGCTACTGGCGACGTACTTTTCCCCAGATGACCCGACGCAAGGCTACCTGCTGTCTGTTAGTGGCAGGCTGAACTTCATTGCATGTCGATATGAGGAGGCCTTTCGGGAGCTTGTCCAAGCCGAGAAAATACTCAGAAGTGCTCCTGAGGCTTTCTCGCGAGAGCTGATACCATGCCTCTATCATCTGGCTCAGCTGCACCTGAGAAACGGTGACGAATCCGCAGCCAAGAAGCTTGCCCAAGAAGTCTATGAATACGACCTCGAAACATATGGCAAGGGTCATCCTGAGGTAGAAAAAGATCTAGAGATTGTCGATCTGATACATCAGGCGAGTTCGCTGCGTTGTGCGATGAGTATTTCCTACAAAGACTTCTTCCCCGGATCCCTCGGTTAATGCTCGACAAGCGCCTAGGGTTCCGCGACTCTGATCTCTCTAATTCGCGTTGTAGACATTCGGCTTCTGCTGCCGCCGTAGGTGCCTGGCAGAATTTTGTTCACTTCAAGGTGCAGCGGTAAGGTCGGCGGTCGCGGAACTGCAACGCCGTCGCAGGTTCGAATCCTGGGCAGGACTACCAAAGGATGGGAACGGGGCTGACCAGGAGGTTTTCGGCGGCACGTTGGTGATCGAGGCAAGCTTCGAGCTTCCGGCCTCGGGTGGGAGCCCGTCATGAGCGCTAACTCGCAGACAGTTGCTCGGTTTGTCACGGTCACGATGGGGCTGGTGATCGGGCTCACATTCCTGTTTGGGTTCGGGAACGTCTTGAACCTGGCCTTGAAGCTGCAGGTGCCGGTATTCGTGGCGCCGCTGGTGGCGCCGGCCGTCGACTTGACGGTGCTGGGCCTGCTGGTCGGAACGCGGCACCTTGCGCTGTCCGGCGCCAGTGACGAGGTGCTGCGGCCGGCGCGGCATCTGCTGCTGGCGGCGAGCATGGTGACTCTGCTGTTGAACGTTGCTGACCCGGTGTTCGCTGGTCAGTGGGGCAAGGCCGCGTTCGACTCTCTCGGTCCGCTCCTCCTTATCGGATGGGCGGAGGCGGGGCCTGGCCTGCTCCGCGCGCTTGGCGCCGCAAGTGCTGCTCCCAGACCAGCGCAGCCGTCCAGCCCGTCGTCCTCAGAGTCGAAGTGCGGCGGCGCGGAGCAGGATGCGTGCGGGCCTACGGCCCTTCGGCATGACCGGCAGGTAGGGGCGCAACCGCACCGGGCTGCTGCTCTCGACCAGGGACTCGTAGAGCGCGCTCGCCGCGCGGACGCCGACCACTGGCGACGTTACCGGCGTCCGATCTCCGCGGAGACACTCCGGAAGCAGCTTCGGGTTGGCGCGACAACATCGCGGGCTCTGGTGGCGGAGGTTCGACCGAAGAACGCTCCGCCAGGTTCGACGAGTACTGAGCTAGTGCTCGCCTAACAGGCGTGGCTCACTCCACCGTCCTGGTGACCCGATGGTCCCAGCTCGAGGAAGGAGCAGAGCGGCAACAGCGGTGGGCACTCGTCCTCACCCGGAGGGACGGAAGGTGATATTCGCTAGCGAATCAACTCTGCACTCGCCCACGAGCGCGATCGCGTGCCCGAAGCTGCAGTCTTGTCCGTACCTCATCGTGGATGGTGGTCGAGGTCTCAACGGCGGTTTCGACGGAGACCACGAGCGCGTAGCGCACGCTCTTGCCTGCTCGGAGCCGTTGGGCATCGTCCATGCATTCGACGTGGATAGGAAACGTATCGCCCTCGCCGAACACCATTGCTCGTGTCCCCTGGACGATCTCGTGTTGGAGGCTGCCTCGCCGCACGGTGTTGTGCTCGGCGTCGCTGCGGTCGCCGCCGGCAAGGTTGGTGTCGGGCGTGGTGAAGTAGACCTTGGTTTCGCGATACCGGGTAAGGCGGCTGACCGTGGGGACCATGTAGGCGAGGGTGATCGTGAAACGGTGCCATTCCGCTCGTGACCGGAGGGAGGGCGGCAGCGGCAGCTCGTACGTGTGGCGCTCGTTTCGGGCGATGCGCCCTCCGGCGACCAGCACGGCCCGGTTCGTCGCAGCCGTGCCGAGCCGTTCGACGTTGAGGCACCCGTAACCCAGGAGCGCGGTGAGTTGACGGCGGGCCTGTTGGCTGTCGAGCCCGAGTTCTCGCCGGAGTCGGATGTCCCATGCGCCCCAGCTGCTGGCGTGGGCGAGGAGTGCGCGGACGAGCAGCGGGTGGTACTGCCCGTCAGGCAGGGGCGCGTCTTGGGCATCGATGGCACCGGCTTCGAGGACGTCGAATAGGCGGCTGGCTTCGCGGCTCACCAGCGCGGTGGCGTTGCTGGTGCCTGTGGTGAAGACGGTGTTGTTCGTTGCCCCTGCCCGTCCCGGGGCGGCGACTTGGAGGCCGGGGCCGGTGGTCGCCGTCTGTGCGAGCGCAACTGCGACCGTGTCCTCGCCGGGCACGATGACAGGGCGCGCGTAGAGCGCCCGCCCGCCGACGTGGTGAAGATCTGGCTTGACAGAGCGGTCGACGCCGGGCCCTGTGGAACCGTAGTGGGCCGGTGCGCCGGGGTGGGTGATGTCCCAGACGGTGTCGGGCACGTCGATGTCGCCGAGCCCGTCGTCATGGGTAGCGCCGATGGTCAGGGCGTTGAGCGCGTCGCCCGGGGGCAGGATGCCTCGTCGGAGCGTCGCCTCGTAAACTGCTCGTATCATTGCTGACCGAGCGGCGTCGGGGTCGTTCGCAGCGTCTGCGGGGATCGTGATCGTGTCGGTGTGGTTGCCCGAGCTGACCACGAACAGCAGATTGTAGGAATGGGCGAGCCAGTCCAGCAGACGTCCGACCGGGCTCATTCTCTGTGCTAGGGCTCTGGCCTGTGCGCCGATGGAGAGGTTGACGATTCGTACGCTGGGCGCAGCCGCATCCCGGCCGCCGTCTCCCTCCACGATGCGCTTGACAGCGCGGTGCAGAAGGTCGGTGAGCAGCCGGTGCGGGATGACCTGCTCGTACTGAGCGGCGAACTCATGGGGGCGCATGACGGGCCGCACGTACAGCGGCCGGTCCAGCGGTTCGCCGGGGGCGGACAGGTCGCCGTGGATGATGAGCGACGCCATCGCCGTGCCGTGATTGCGTGATGACACCGGGTAGTTTTCGCCAAGTCCGTCGGGGTCGTCGATCAACAGTCTGCCGGCCAGGGCGTCGTGGTTCGGGAACGGCAAACCGTCCAGCAGCGCGACCCGGGGCAGCCCGTCCACGCGCTCGCCGGGAGGAAGCCGTACCTCGGTTACGGGGTCGAGCGCGGCCGGCGCCACGCTCATCGGCGTGAACGGGCTGACGAACATGACCTCGTCGGTGGTGAGCAGTCGGATCGACGCCGCACCGTCGTTCAGCACTGAGCGGACCTGCTGGACCGGCAGTTCCGCCAGCAGCGCGTGGTATCCGATGGCGCCGATCTCCGAACGGTCGAGGACCCTCCCGCTGCTGGTCGTGATGATCTGTTCAACGTGCGCTTGCGCCGCGGCGCGCAGCGTGGCGTCCCGTCGGTACCACAACTCGACTTCGACCATGACCGTACTAACGGACTGGCCGATCATGTCGAGGCTCTCCTGCCACCGCTGGTAGAGGCCGGTTTCCCGGATGCGGTCCTCGGGTCCCCAGCGTCGGATCGAGGTCAACTGCTGGAACGCGTCCTTGAACTTCCCCAGCCCGTGCTCGAACGACGCCGTCGGGTCTTGCTGCCACAGGGCGAACAGCCGGAGCAGCTCGTCGATTGCCCTGGCGTTCGACATCACCAGATACAGCGAATGCGGCACGGGTTTGTCGGTGCGCCCTTTGACGCGTTCGGTCATGTGGAAGTCGTCGTCGGGATCGGTTCGGTCGCCCAGCAGCTCGGACAGAAATTCCAGCCCGTCGATTCGGTCGATCGCGTTGCGGAAGTCCTTGACGCTGCCGGCGAGGTCGAACACCACAACGAGGGCGGGATCGACCTCGTCGGCGGCGCTGTCGGCCAGGCGGACGCGCTCGGCGTCGAATGCCGCGGTCAGTTCGCGGAACTGCGGTGTCAGCCGTTCGCCCTGCCTGCCGGCGGCGGGCTTGGCCAGACGCGGCATGTCCCGCGAAGTCTGGGTGGGCCGCTTCGCGACGACTGGCGGTCCGAATGCCAGGAGCGGCTTGCGCTCCCCGGTCACCCCGCCGCCTGATCGTGCCTGTGTTCGAGACGTTCCTGGACGATGCGTCGCAGGTTGCTGTCCGGCAGCTCCAGCACCGCCCGGCGGCGCACGTCCAGGGCAAACTCTTCCAGCTCGGAGAAGCTTGCTCCGGCGAGTTTGTCCGCGAGGGTCCTGGGGGCGAAGCCGAGGTCGCCTCCCAGTCGTGCGGCGAGTCGTTCCAGGAACCGGGTCGCCTGGGCGCGGCTGGGCGGTTCGAGCTGGGCGCGAATCTGGAAGCGCCGCCACGCTGCGCGGTCAAGCAGTTCGCTGTGATTGGTGGCGCCGACGAAGATCACGTGTGACGGGAGTCGATCGATCTGGAGCAGCAGGGTCGCGACGACGCGCTTGATCTCGCCGGTCTCGTGCTCGTCGGACCGTTCCTTGGCGATCGTGTCGAGTTCATCGAAAAACAGGACACACCTGCGCGTTCTCGCGAACTCGAACGCGTTGTCGAGCCGTGCAGCCGTCTCGCCGAGGAAGCTGGACACCACGCCCTCATAGCGGACGACGTAGAACGGGAGCATCAGTTCGGAGGCGATGGCCTCAGCGGCGCTGGTCTTGCCGTTTCCCGGAGGACCGGACAGCAGAAGCCGACTACGGGGTTCAATCCCGTAGCTGCGCAGCAGCTCGGCCCGCTTCTGCTCCTCGATCAGTTCGGTTACGACCCGGTATGGCACCGGCGCGAGTTCGAGGTCGTCCAGGCGACGATTCGGAACGATCTCCTGCACCAGATCGCGAATCGCCGCGGCACGGTCGTCGCGGACGAGGCCCTGGCCCGTCGTCGTGATCAGCTCGGAGAGTCGGTCGGCCAGGAGATGGTGCTGATTGGCGCGCTCTTCGGAGATCACGGCCTCGACCAAGACCCGGAAGCGGTCGCGGTCGCCGCGGCGCTCGGCCTCCACGAGGTCCAGCAGCAGGTCTGCGCGCGCCACCGGCCCGCCTCCCTCAGTCGTGTCCAGTCACAGGCCGCCCTATCCTATCGTCGGCACCCTTGAGAGCGCCGAACCGCGCCGAGGTGTAGTCAAGGCAATCAGGGGCTGTGTCGCCACCGCAGTGTGCCTTCGACCAGATCGGCGTCCCAGCCCGGTTGGTCGAGGTCTGGCTCGAACGCGACGCCTTCGGCGGCATCCTCGACGTAGAAGCCCTGCTCGATTTGCCCGAAGATGAACGCGCCGGCTGAGCCGTGTCGACGGCGAGTGACCCACCCCGGGAACCGGGCCCGCGGCAGCTCCTCCTCGATCCAAGCTCGCGCCTCGGACGCACTGCCGTGCTCGGACACCACCAAGGTGCCGACCGTGTCGTCGTCTCCGATGCCGACCGCGATCGATGCGGGAAACGCCCGCTCATCACCCGGGCGGCGGCCCGCCAGCTGATGCACCGTTCCCATACAGATCAGCATCGCACCGTGACCGCCGTCCGGCTACCGCCTCGGCGAGTGACCAGCCACTATGCACCAAAAGGTGCGAACATGTGTTCCGCGGTCAAGGTCGGTTGGGTGGCTGATTGCAGCGGGACGTGCAGATCAAGGAGGTGGCAGGACTGAGCTGGCTGGTGCGAGAGCGCGTCAGTGGGCGCGAATGGCGCGTCGAGACGAGCGATATGGCCTGGGAGGCCGGCGGCTACGACCCGGCGCGCTTCGAAGTTCACGTAATTGGCGAACGGGTGCTCGGCGCTCCAGACGGCTACCCGGACCTGACCTCCTCGGCGCTGCCGAGCGACAATCAGCCTAGCCAATGCGACTGCTGATCTGGTCACTCCTTGGTCATGCGACACGGAACCTGGCCAAGCGCTTGCCGGAACGGCGCGGCCTGAGCCAGCTCCCGCCCATGGCATTGTCGCTGTTCGTCCTCTTGCGCGGGAACACCACCTTCCGCCTCGGCGGTGGCATGCTGACGGAATGGGCAGAGGTCCGCGCCGTCAACGGGTCAAGTTCAGAACTGAGCCCGAGGGAGCGAGCACGCGCGAATTCGTGCGCCGGGAAGAAGTTGATCCTCTGAACGCGCGTGACGAGCATGGCAACCCGCTCCGCACGCTGGAGAACCGACGCAGCTGGCAGGCCGAGTCAGATCGTCTCGCCGACTGGATCCTCGCGCTGTATCCGGCGACGCAGCGGAAAATGACGGCTTTCGTGGTCCGATGCCCGGTCAAAGGCTGCCTCCTCGGCCGTGTGTACAGGCGCGGAAGTCCTAAAACCGGCGTCCGCTACCTCTGGCTCGGTGTCACATGGGCTGGCCGCGGCACCGCCGGGATCCTGAACTGGGCCTGGGACGGTGGTCGTGGCTCGAAGGAATTCATGGTCACTGGCTGCAACCACGGAACCGAGAACGTCGAGATCGGGATGCTGCTGAGCATGATGGAGGCGTTAGACTTTCCACCGCCGCTTACGCACGACGACTGGCTTCGGCACTACCCAGACGCGGTCCAACGTGGGTACGCGCGCCGAACGATAATCTTGCCCGAGGCGCACTGGCAGTCAGGGCCCTGACGTGGCGGTGCTCGGTGCTACCCTTGAGTTCACAACACCAGATCGCCTGCTCGAGCTACACGGGATCTAGACGGATCCCTGGCGACTGAGCGCCCCAGCAACACAGGTAGAGCGCCGGCCGTAGCCGCTTGGAGATGAGCACCAGGACCATCCCCTGGAGGGTCCTGCAAGCATGCTCACAAACGTCCTCACCGTCGCAGCCTCGGCGCTCGCGGGTTTGGCGATGTCGGCCTTCGGCTTCCTAAAGTACCGCGCCTACACGCGGACGGTCCGGCACATAGTCGACAAGCTGGGCGTCGACGGTCTCAAGAGCGTCGACGCGATCGTTCCACCGTCGAACCTTGCCCGGCCTGCTCCGGCGAAGACCGACGCTGGGCCACTCGCTCCGACAGCTGATCCACCCGCCCGTGAAGGCCGCGGCTCGGACGGGGGTGATGCGCTCCGCTGATCTTCGCCGGGCGGCGCCGCATCGAGCCCGCGCCCGGCTGCCCCCTTACCCGGCAGAATGTGCCAATGAACCTACAGAACGCAGCCTGGCTGGTGGCCATAGCCGGTGGTGGCGGGCTGGCCGGCTGGCTGGCGGGCGCCCGCTCGAAGCTCGGCGCGATCCGGCAACGTCGGCGAGACCGGCGGCTGCGCACCTGGAACGGCTACATCGACAGGGGCATGATCGCCAGCTGGTACGTAGGCCTCGTCGAGGAACCCACCACGCCAACCGCCCGTGTGGTCCTGGAGGTGCGCCAGGGCGGCCCGAACGGCAAACCGGACGTGAACCAGGCGCACGCGCTGCGCCAGCACATCAAGGCGGACGGGATGCTGGCGCGCGTACCAACGTCGGCCGAGTACGAGTTTCTGGGTGACCTGCACAAACATCGCGGTTACGGCAACGGCCCGGATGCCCGGCCGGTTCACTGAACCTGTGGCCGTCGTCTTCATCGCGGCATCCGACACCGGGCCTCGCTCGGCGGTGGACAGTGGATCGTGACAGCCGATGACGCGGCCTACTTCCGCTCCATCAACGGCGATCTTCGCCCATCACTGATCGCCACGCACACCCTGCGCGATCGCCCAACTTGGCCGAGGCCGCCCAGGAGTAGAGCCACCGAGGCGTCCCGGCCAGGAGTCGGCTGGTCATACGAATTGGGCCACGTCGTTTGACGGAGAACCTGGACTGCTGCGACAACATACTTGGTCGCTCCGCAGCTCGGACCCGGCGACAGGCCTAGATCGTTATCGCTCGACAGGCGCGTTCCTCTAAGGGTTAAGGCCTGTCGCCTCCTGCGGAAATCCGTGCGGTCCTGGCGCGGGTGGCCGTAGCAGGTGCAGCGACGCGGCCGGGTTTGCAGCTTGCTGGGAGGTCGTCGTCGGCGGTGACCCGGTGCAGGGTGGAGGCCAACACCGCAGACTCGTGTGCGATGGCGCGTTGCGGCGGGAGTTGGGTTCCGCTGGATCGCCTCGACGATCGAATGTGACGAAGACGCGGGCCGACGCGCCGAGGGGGAGGGAGCGCGCCGGCCCGCGGGCTTGACGCTACCTTGGCCGATACGCTCGCGTGGTTTTCGAGTCCGAGCGCGCGCATGAGCGCAAGGGAGGCGTCGGTGATCGCGTCGGCGTCGCCGTGTCCACCGATGCGCCACAGCAGCTCAGCCAGGGTCACACCGGATTGCTTGCCCATGGCGGTGAGGAACCGGGCCATGTTGGGCGCCCACATGCCGTGCAGGGTGGCGAGCGGTTGGTTGAGATCGGTCGCAATGACGACAATCTCAGGTCCGCTGTCGTCGATTCGCCAGAACGGGAGCGCGGCGGCGATGCTCCGCCACTCCTCGGCCAGCTCGCCGATTCGGCGACGGTTCGCACGGTATTCCTGCTCGGACTGGCTGACCATGGTCGTGCTCCTCGTGCTGGGTGTCGGGCGGGATCTTCCCCATCCCGCCCGACCTAGCCACGTTAGAACGCATGTTCGACTATGTGCAAGCTGGGTCGGCAGCGTCCTGGTCGTGGCGGGTTGCAAGGAGCCTCCCGTGGCGGTGACCGCTGCTGAGCTCAAGCTCAGGCGTTCAGGACGGGCCGGGAGAGGGCAGGCCTGGAGGTCTACCCTGACGCACTCGCGCAGCATCGCCGACCTGGTCGACGGCGCCGCGCTGGTAGCCGCGCGGGCCCGCCCGACGGTAGCCCTGTCCGCCGCGCGACAGGCTCGTCGTGGAAGGTTGGCGGCTGTCTACACTGCCGAGGATGGCACTTACGGGATCGGCGTTGACACGCCTGGTGATCGTGCGCGGTAACTCGGGTTCAGGGAAGAGTTCCGTCGCGCTGGCGGTGCGTTCGCAGCTCGGCCGGACCTGTGCTTTGGTCGCCCAGGACGTCATCCGCCGGACCATCCTCAAAGAACGCGATGTGCCCGGCGGCGCGAACATCGGTCTTATCTCGACCGTGGCGCGCTACGCTCTCGACGCTGGTTTTCACGTGATTGTGGAAGGCATCCTGCACGCCGAGCGCTACGGCGACATGCTCGCAGCCCTGGCCGCCGATCACCGTGGCCGCACCGGCGTCTACTACCTGGACGTCTCGTTCGACGAGTCACTGCGTCGGCATGCGACACGGCCACGGGTGAGCGAGTTCGGCCCGGAACACATGCGTGAGTGGTACCGCGAGCGGGACTTGCTTGGACTGCCCGGCGAGCAACTCGTCCCGCACGCCTCCGGCTTGCAGGACACTGTCGGGCGGATCATCTTCGACGTGTTCGACCAGCCCCAAGAACGGTACGCAGCCCCGGATGCTCCCGTCTCGCTGGCATCGCCGTATGTGAGTGAGCACCTTGATAGTTGCTCGGGCGTGTCGCGCCGCCTCGCCAGACCGGTCAGCGACACGCAGTGACGGATGCGGAATCCGACGCGGCAACTCGGGCTCGCGTAAAGGCTGACTGGTCCTGATCGCATGCGCGGACGAGCCTGCCTTGACGTGCTCTTGTTATCGATCTTCCCGCGACGACGGCGAAGCTGCCATTGTGGGATCACCTGCCGCCCGGCTCACCGTCTCCGACTTCGTTGTCGTTCTCGCTATCGGAGGAGGCCAACTGCGAGGACTCGGGTGCTGTGCCGTTCTCCCGTTCGGTGTCGGTCTCGACCGTGTCGATATCGGTTCGTGCTTCCGTCGGCAACTGCGTCAGGTCCACCCCATCGAATTCGACGCGCAGGCCGTAAACGGTGTCGTACTCGCTTGGGAGAATTTCCCAATGCATCGACGGTACCATTATGGGAATATCTCGTTCCAGGTTGGCGAGATAGGTAGCTGCCCTCTGCAGCAGCTCGGCCGCTGAGTTCCCGGCGAACTCGACCCAATTGCTGGTCCCGCGACGGAAGCCCGCAGTCCTCCACTCGGGTTCTCTCGGCTCGAGCTCGTTGGAAACCATGACTGGTACAGGTGTAGGCATGGCTGCGCGTGCCGCAGCAAGACTCGTACGCATCGGGTCCGAGGAGAGAATCGAGTAGAACAACGTCTTCGTCATTGCGGCCAGCGGAAGATATTGAGACTCATCGAACTCACGTGGCGTGGAAGCCTGGCTGTCGAGCGCCTGCTGGGCGTCCCGCTCGAACATGTTCAAGCCGTGAGTTGTCATGTTCCGGAGTGGAGCGCGGGGATTCGCCTGGGCGGCTGCCGCTGCGGTCTTGGCAGCCTTCCACCCCAGGTAATAGGCGAAGCCTAGAGAGTGCTCGGCCACGAGCCGTTCAACGGCCTCGGTCAACCGTGGAGCGTGATTCTCAGACACTTCTGGCAGGTTGTGTCGCTCCAGTTCTCGCCTGAACCAGCGTGTCGCCTCGGCCACGAGGATCTCGTGTGCAAAGGTTAGCAGATCCTCCTGGCGCTGCGCGGTCATGTTCGCCGGATTTAGTCGCTCGCACAAATGTGCGTCCAGTAGCGCTCTTCCCTCGTCTGAGTTTGACCCGAAAGGGATCCGCAAGAACGTCCGGTGCGGGTAATACGAGGTGGTGAGTTTCGGCAATTCAAGTTTATCTGGGTTGCCACCTGCTTCCGACCATGCTTCCTCGAAGGAGGGCGGATCCCAGACAAATGCATTCGACGGCGTGCTGGAATCGGGAAGGACAAGTCCAGCGCCTTGGGCTTCGTTGATCAACGGTCCGATACCGATGCCGGAATGGAACGGGAAGGGGTGATGCCACTGATCCATTGGTGGCATCGGGTCAACCTGGGCTGCGAAGCGCAGCAGTGCCAGGGTTGTCAGTTCGGCCCGCACTGAGGCTAATGGAATCTCGCCTCTGCGTCGCTCCTCCAGGAAGTCTGTCCGGATCACGTCCCGCTGGTGGCTGTGCCACAACTCGAGACCCCGCTGGTAGCCCTCCCGGAGCTGCCGCTCCTGCTCTTTCCGTCTCTGTTGCTCCACACGGCGCTGCCGAGACTCCTCAGTCTCTGGCGCCACGACAGCCGCAGCCCGCTGCATCAACTTCGGATCGCAGTCCACGCACTGCGTAGCCCTACCCGAAAGCACATCGCTCAGGCTAGACCGGCTACGAAGACGAAGCGGCTCGCCGCATCCACCGCACTGGACGTCTGGCAGGACCGCCCGCACCGCCGCGGCGGCCACCACGTTCGCCTGCCCGCGACCACGGGTATCGATGCTCTTCACCGACGTCTCCCAAGTGGGTTCACCGTACTGATCGACGCCCGTCAATGACCAATACTGCACGCCGATCTCCACCAGTTCGGCATCCAGACCAGCGATGGGCTCCACATCGAGCTTGTACTCGCCCGGCAGATCCACATGCACCTCAGCTCACTCCTCGTGACAGCCGCCGTAATCGCGCGAAAAACCGTAGCCCACGAGGCTAGCCCACGCCGTGCAGGCGATCGGCAACCAGCTCTCTCGGACCGACTTCACCTGCGGGCGCTCCCGAGCAGTGAGTGATCCGCCCGGCTTCGCCAGCCTCACTGGAAGACTCGACGTCCGGTCTGGCGGGACGCGAGCTCCGCTCCAACTGGAGCGGAGAGGATCGCAACGTTTCTCGCCGCACGGTTTCAGCTCTCATGAAATTCGGTTCTGGGTGTCGAGGTCCATAGGGAGGACTATCTGGCCGCTACTGCCGAGGTCACACGATGATGCTGGCGGCCTATCGTCGCTGTAAGTGATCCAACAGCTCGTAGATTTTGGCGACCATCGTTTCCGGCCGTCCTTGTGCGACGTTGGTGTACCGCTCGTATCCGGGTTCTTCGGTGAACGAGAACAGGTACCGTCCTTGCTCGGTGTCGTAGAACGTGCAGCACTTGTCCGCGGTCGTCCGATAGCCGTGAACGCCGTCGCGGAAGCCCGCGTAGATCTGGCCACCGCCGGTTCGAGGCAACGCCGCGAGTTCCAGGATGCGGCGGACGTCTCGCCGTGCTGGTTCTCCGCTGATGGCTTTGCGCAGGTCGGATTCGGGCACGGACAATGCCACGCCCTGCCCCGCTGTGACGTCGGGTAGCTCGGCGATCAGGTCTTCGGCAAGAGCGTCTGGCCTTGCCGGGCGAAGCAATACTTGCCCGCTGGAGGGTACGAAACACGCGAACACGGCGTCCCTGCCGCTGGCTGCGACGTGCAGGACGTAGCGCATGTTCGGAGACTCGACGATGGCTGAGAACTCCCGTCCGCCGCGTCCGAGCACGGTCAGTGTCGCGCTGAACTCCTCGCTGAGCGAGCCGCCCGCGAGCAACCCTTCCGCGGCGAGGGTCTCCCGCACGGTGCGCCGATAGGCGAGTTGCTCGTCGGGGTTTCGCCAAACCGCTTCGGGTCTGATCAGGGGCGGCAGTGCCACTTGTGCAAGTTCCGCGCCGAGGGCGAGGCAGTCGACGGGAATGATGACTTCACGGTTGATGATGCGCATGGTCTGCGGCTACAGACCGATGACCGGCGGTGTGGTGCGGGGCAGTTCCCCGACCAGAGCCGCGTCGGGGTCGTCTTCGAGCAGGTACGCCGGGCGTTGGTGTTCGATGTCCTCGTCACCTTCGCCTTTGCGCCCAGCGGCTCCGGGGCCGCCCATGCCGGATGCGCCCGTGCGACCTGGTGTTCCGGCGTTGCCGCTGACGCGGCTGCCCGCACCCGGTTCGCCGAAAGCGCCCGCGCCGGAACCTTTACCGCCGCCGAGGTTCCCGCTGCCCGAGCCGGGAGCACCCGAACCGGGGCCACCTGTGCCGGAGCCAGGGCCGAAGCCACTGCCGGGGCCGAAGCCGGTTCCGGGGCCGAACCCGCCCGGCGTCCAGTTGGCGTCGCCGTAGCCGCTGCCGGGCGCGGGGATTCCAGGTGGCATTCCGCCTGGAGGGAATCCGCCGGGGTTGTTCGGTGGGGTGTAGCCCGTCGGCGCGGTGCCGGTCGAGTGCGAAGGCGGGGTCTGATCCGGTGTGGGCGAGGGGTTCGGCTGCGCGGGTCCGCCGCTGTTGTGCGGGCCACCGCCGATCTGTGACGGGCTGCCGCCGCCGGGCACGGGGGTACCACCGGAGCCGCCGCGGATGTGTCCCCCGGTGTCGCCAGGACGACCGGGACCACCCGGCGGGCCGCCCGGGTCCGCCGGGGGCGCGATGTCCACCCCGCCTGGCGGCAGGCCGAGTGCGCCGTAGTTCGCTTGCGCGGGCCAGCGGCCGGAATTGTCGGCCGACTGCCCGTGATAGAGACCGTAGTCGGCCACCACCTGATCGGCTTTGGCGTTCCACTGCTGAATTTCGTTCGAACGATTCGACATGAACGACAAAGGGGTGTTGCTGACCCAGTCATCCTGCGGTTTGTTGCCGAGATCCCCGACGGCCGCAACCTTGGTGTGCAGGTCGTTGAAGGAGCTTCCCTGGCCGGTGTAGAGGTTCTGCGTCTGCGTGAGGTGCTCGCCGCTAACGTGGGAGGACTGCACCAGCGGCCCGGCACCGGCATAAGCTTGGCCGGCCGCGTTGCCCTGCCAGTGCTCACCCATGCCACCCTGCAACTGCAGCATGTCGTCAGCGATCTCCTTGTGCAGCTTCGCCAACTCGGCAGAGCTGTTACCACCGCCGTACATGTCCTTCGGCCCGTCGCCGCCGTTGACCAACGCGATGATCTGCTGCGGGGTGTACGCCATCACGAACCGCCCTTCAGCGTCGCGATCGCCGCCTCAGCAGCCTTCTGCGTCACCGAACACGGATCACTATAGAGCGGCGAAGACTTGTCGAACGACGAGTTGACCACCATCTGCACCGTCTCGCTCACTCCGACCGACATCTGGCAGCCACCCTTGGAGCGATCATCCGTAATCCCGGCGAACACCGCCGGATACCCGGAAACATCGGGAGCGACTTTGAAGTAACCGGAATCGTCATCCTGATTCGAATAGGTGTCACTCAAACCGCCACCACGGATGAAACTAAAGGAAATACCGCTGTAGTTGTCATCCTTCCACTGACAGATCTTGAACTGGCCACCGAAGGGCTCGCCAGCTTTTGTGAGGTTGGCAACTTGGCTGGCTTGCGCAGGATTGAGAACGCCGCAGGGGTTTTGTTCGTATTTGGCCGCGTCCAGTGGGTTGGTCACTGGCGGTGCGGTCAGCTTCGTCTTGCTCGTCCCGGTGGCGGGACCGGCCGTAGACGGCGAGGGGGTCGCGGTGCCGCCGGTCGAAGTCGAGCATGCCGCCATAGTGAATCCTGCGGCCACCAGGACACTGAAGATCGTCGCCCGCTTCATCGCTGCACTCCATGCTTGCGCACGGTGTCCGCCGTGGCCTGGTCTCGCTGTTCGTACTTCTCGATCGCTGTTTTCAACGCGTTGGCGTAAGCCCTGGCGTAGTCCCGTTGCTCGGTGACACTCGCCACGTAGGCGTCGGCGTGCGCGTCGGCCGCCTTCTTCTGCAAGAGGCTGCCCTCATCCTGGGCAGGCGGACGCAGTGCCTTGAGGTGCGTACCCAAGAGCCGCGCCTGCTCCAGCTTGTCGGCGATGGACTGCCACTTGGGCAGGAATTTGCGCATAGCGTCGGCGTCCATCACGAAACGGCCACCTGATGCGGCGGCTGTCGCTGCCTCGTCCTGTTCATGCTGGCGCTTGTAGGCGTTCGCGGTGCCCATGTTCATGCCCTGGTCAGCCCGCTCGTCCAGCGCTTTGCGCTTCGCCAGCTCCTCCGGCGTCAGATAGCCCGGCGGTCCGCTCGGTGCGGGCTGGCCCTGTGTGGGCGGCCCTGGCGGTGTGGCCGTTGGCGTGTCCGATCCTGCGGGCATGACTGTAGAACCTCCCCGTTCCAGCCCCACGCCCATGCGCACGGAGCTTTCTCACCGTACTACGACGGTGATCACCCCGTGATCGGTTCCGCGCTAGGTGTGACCACCTTGACCATCTGGCGCAGTGGCGGGAATGTCCGTCAGGTCGGCGTGCTCGTGTCGCAGCTCACCAACGTGGACCAGCAGGAACGCGTGTTCGTGCTGGTGAGAGCTGGGCAGCGCGTTTGGTCAGCAGATCGTTCACCATCCGGGCATATGGTGGTTCATCGCGCCGAAAGCGCGGATAAGCTCACGAGTCTTCCAGCATTACTCGTCCACCTGCCGGAACCACTCCGGGTGGGTTTGCCGTGCGGCGGCGACCGGGGGATTGGCCCCTGTGGCGATGGTTCGCAGGGCGTCGAGGTGCTCGTTGAGCCGGAGCCGCCCTGCTGCTGTCAGCCGCAGCCACCTGGTGCTGTCCGTGGCACGCTCGGTCCTGACGTATCCCGCCCGCCGCAGTGTGCCGAGCTGACGCGATAGCGTCGACGCGGAGACAGCGAGCGTTTCCCGGAGGAAGGCGACACGGCACCAGCGCGTCGTGTCCAGCAGCGTCACGATGCCGAGCCGGGAGGGTGCAAGTAGCAAGGGATCAACCCGAGGGGCAGATGCCGTTATCCCGCGCCACCGCTCCGATGCTGGCACAATTCTTCTCCGTTTCGATTGTGTCTGTGAACAGGTTTGGTACCCGGTCGCACTATTCGTCGTCGTTTCCGCGATAGACGCCAGTGCTAGAGACGTCGGCCGACGTGCCGACGGGGGGGCCTGCGGTTCGTCGACCGACTCGTCTTGGTGCTGGCCTGTCCATGGCTCGTCTTTTGTTGACTGGTAAGGCATAGCGCAGGTTGGACAGGAATCCTCGACCCGCGTGGCTGGCGGTGTTGGCCCGGCGTCGTGCACACATCGACGCTGGCCGCGGCTCAGGGTTCTGACTGTCGGACCCGACACTCGCGTGCCCTCGTCTCTGCTCAAAGGACGCGGGGTGTCTTGGCGAGGACCGACGATGTTGTCTCCGGTGGGAGTCGGATCGCAGGTCAGCATGGTGTTGCACCAGGTTGCGGCCAGTATGGCGTTGCCTTGGCTACGCTCATGAGCGGCAGCAGGGAGTCTGCCAGCCCAGGAGCCGCTGCAACGAGACAGCGCGATCGAGTGTTGTGCGGCTTCCCATCGGCGTCGACAACTCGCGCACCCGCCTCGCGGGCGATGATCGCGCCAGACGCGGTGTCCCATGGACGATCGCCGAACAGGATGCAGGCGTCCAGCGTGCCATCGGCGACCCACACCAGGTCCAGCGCGGTAGAGCCGAATCGCCGAAGTCCACGGGCCTGAGCTGTTACTTTGCCGTCGACCTCGGCGCAAAGCCGGTCTCGGGTTCCGGCGTCGGGGCCGCTGCCGTAGTCGCAGAAGCCGACGAGCGCCTCATCAAGGTTGTGAGCGGATGAAACGGTGATCGGCTTGCCGTCTCGGAAGGCTCCATGTCCATCAGCAGCCCAGTAGCGGGTTCCCAGCGCGGGAAGGGCGGTGACGCCCAGGATGGGCTGGTCTTCGCAGACCAGCGCGAGGGCGATCGCGAACAGCGGGTTGCCGTGCGCGAAGTTGATGGTGCCGTCGACCGGGTCCAGCACCCAGTGCGTGGTCTGGTCGCCGATGGCGCCGTGCTCTTCGCCGAGGAAACCCACGTGAGGGTCCTTCGCGAGCAGGAGGTCGCGAACGATGCACTCGATGTCCACGTCGGCGTTGGTCACGATGTCGCGGTCGCCCTTGGCGCTGATATGGAGTGGCGTGCGTTTGAGCAGGTACTCCACGGCGAGGTCGACAGCTTCGTGTGCTGCGAACAGAGCAGACGAGAGGTCCGAGTGAGTCATCGGACGAGTTCGGATTCTCGGAGCGCCGGCCCGCGGGCAATGACGAGCCGAGGCGCTGTGCGCTCGCTAGGCAGGGGGAGACTGACAAGTCCGTCGACTACATCCGTCAGCGTGCCCTCTCGTTGCCAGGTGACTCCGCCAGCGTGGTCGGCACGGAGCCCGGCGGCGTCGGTGACGTAGCGGACGCGCAGCGCGTCGACCCAGCCGTCCGGCCACCTTCGCAGTCCGTTCACTTGGATCACTACGCCGTCGCGGATGACCGGTTCGAACTGCCAGCCTGCATCGTGAAGCTCCGCCAAGCGTGTGAGTTCCGGAAATTCAGCCATTGCGGCGACTACGTCGTCCATGGCTGCCCCTGCTCGTCAGCCGCGGCCGATTGCCCGAAGCGACGATCCGAGTGATGCTCGTGGAGTTCGGTCATCGTCATCCTCCAGTTTTCGTTGGTGCGGCGCGGCAGAACGGTCGGCATAACGTCAGCGGGCACGCGTGTTCTCCCAGAGCAAGATGTGCAGCCGAGTCGAGAGGTTCCAGCCGCGGGCCAGGACCGGTTCTGACAGCTGGCGCATTCTGGCCAGGACGGTCTCGCTGTCGGTTCCTTCCGGCATGACCCAGATCGGGGCGAGTTCGTACGCTGTGGCCAGCTCGTCGATTTCGTCCAGGTCGTCGACGCTGGCAGCCACGAACTTCCAGACTGCTTTCCCGCTTGCAGAAAGGGATTCGATGGCCGTGGGGCGAATCCGCCGATGACGACGTAGTCCCGAGTGTGCGAGTTTCGGTGAGACGTTGAACCGCGAAACCGCTGTGATGATGCCGGTCGATGGTGCGATGGTGCCCGAGGTCTCGAGCTCGATTTCGGTGGCAGCTTGACGATCGCGAATCCCGCGCACCAGTCGCTCAACGGAGCGTTGCTGCAGCAACGGTTCTCCGCCGGTCACCACGACCACGCCAGGTTCTTCGCTGGCGAGCCAACCCACGATGTGTTCGATTTCTACGATGCGCTGTTCGGCGGTGAGGTTATAGCGATCACCGTCGTGGGTCTGCGCGCTGTCGCACCACGTGCAGGATAGGTGGCAGCCGAAGAGCCTGATGAACCTCGCGTAGCGACCGATGCTCGGTCCTTCGCCTTGGAACGTCGGCCCGAACAGCTCGTTGATCACGATGCCGTGCTCGGCGTCCTGCATGGATGGAAGCTTCATCGTTCGCCAGCCGATCCGTAGGCTGCCGTGTTGTGCCTCGTTTCGTGCACAACGACTTCGCCGACAAGCGCGCCTGTCGTGTGGGGCAGATGGGCAAGAACCTGCTGGCTTACGCGGTGCAGTACTACCGCGACGGCTTCCACTGTTGGCCATGGCAGGTCGCTGGCGAGGCTCTCGGCCGGGGAGTGAGGGTCGGCATATCCAAAGCGAAAGACTTTCGTCTTGGCCTCAGTCAACGGTGTCAGGAGTACGTCGCCGCTTCCGAGCATCGTGCCGTGATCGAAGTAGGTGTCGATCCAGCGGCGAATTCCGGCTTTGAGCGCACCGAACTCGACGATGGTCGCGTCCTCGGTCAGGCCTGGTGCTGTGACTGAGACGGCGACTTGCCACGAATGACCGTGCAGGCTGGCGCACTTGCCGTCCAGGTTCGGTAGACGATGTGCGGTCTCGAAGGTATGGACGACGGCAATGCGATGGCGCGGCTTCACACTGGGAGCGAGATCGAGCTTTTCGGGCGTCAGCTTCTTCACCTCCACGAGCCGGATGAGTCGGTTACCGCTCAGTCAACGATGGCCGCTCATCAAGATCCAGAGCGTGTGCCTGGCGTCGATCAGGCGTAAATGAGGCGTTGGGCGCCTGGACCTGCGAAACGGTCGAGCGGCGGCGTTCACAAGCGGTACGCGTACGGGCGCCCGCCGAGCAGCACACAACCCGGCTGTGCGCCGCCTTGCCGTCTTATCGCCTTCAGCGTGCCGGCCAGCAGCTCGTCCAGCTCGGCTTGTGTTCGTCGTTCGTGCAACCTGGACAGATGCGAGCGCGCCGGCTTGGCTGGTGACGGTGTTGTTCGGACCCGTTGCAGGCTTTCGATTCCGTGTCGGCGGCATCGCCAACTCGTCGGCAGGTCCGCGTCGATCGAGAACATCACGTCGAACTCGTGGCCGCGTGGGCACGAGAACAGGACGGAGACTCGCGCGGCCAACTCGATGTCGCGGTCGTTCTCCAGGCCGATATGCCCTAGGCGGTAGCCGCTGAGAGTTCGGGTCGACATCGTGAGACCTATCTGGTTGTGCGCTTCATCGAGCGCGTATCTCCGCCGCGCCCACGAAATTGGACCCCGTTCTCAGCCAAGATCCGGTGTACGAAACCGTACGAGCGCCCTGTCTCGTCGGCAAGGCACCGGATACTGCTTCCCTTCGCATATCGCTTCTTCAACGCGGCTCCCAGACGCGTGCGGGCGGAGCCAACAACCCAAGTTCCTTTCTGGCGTGCCGTCGTCTCCATCGTTTTCCTTTCCGGGAGGCTGGATAACGCAAGATTTCGAGTAGAACAGTCACTCGGGCGGCCTTGCCAGAGCGTTGACAAGGCGCTGATCGGGCGTTCCTAGGGCGTTGACTTGGCTGACCTGTGAGTTCCCAGGTCGGTTTCATGATCGGTCTGCATCTTGGATGAACTGCATAAGCGGTAAGCTGGCGGTGAGCAGAGTCGGGAGTGACGAACATGGCCACACCACGCGAAGAACTGGCGCTTCGACGGGAGTCTCTGGGCTATACCCAGGAGACTTTCGCGCACGAGATGGGCGTGGAGCTGTCGACTGTTGGGCGCTGGGAGCGAGGAGAGCTGACACCGCTACCGGGGCGCCGTCGCAGGCTTGCTGAGGCCCTCGAGGTGTCCTTGGTTGAACTCGATGGCCTGCTGAACCCGCCGTTAGGTGGCGGTCAGAATGTGTTGGTGAGGCAGCCCGATGCCGCGTTGAGTCGGCAACGGTATTCCGCCGCAGCAAAAGTGACACAGCAGGTCAGGAATGTCGCGGAAGCGTCGGTGCTGGTCTCTGGAGTCCATCACGCGTATCAAGCGGCGCGCTATACCGAAGTCGCTCGCATGCTGCCATCTGTATCCGATGCTTTAGTGGCTTTGAAACATGAGCGACCTTCAAACATCCAAACTGACTTGCTCAGCTTGCAATGCAGTCTGGCCGTCGTCGAGGCGAAACTGGCCACCAAAGTCGGCGATGCCGACGTCGCCTGGACCGCGGCTCAGCGGGCTCACGACTTCGCAGAGCAGGCTGACGATGAGTTCGCACTCGCCGCCGCGGCCTACCAAACGACCTGCGCGTTGCTGAGAACAGAAAACTCAAGCGCACCTGATACGAAGCGATCCCCGGACGCCGAGCAGGTCGCGGTTACGGCCGCAGAGGCGATCAAGGGTGACGATCCGCAGAGCTGGACATGGCGAGGCGCTCTGAACCTGATCGGGGCGGTCATCGCTGCGCGCCGCGGCGACCTCGTCGAGGCTGACCGGCGGCTCGCTGTCGCTGATGACCTGGCGTCTCGTCTCGGGCAGGACGGCAACATCGGATGGACCGCCTTCGGGCCGACCAACGTCTCTATCCACCGGCTATCCGTGGCGATCACAGCGGGCGACACGTATCGGGCGTTGTCGGTGGCCGAGCGGATCGATGTGACCGCGATGCCGGAGGGCTTGCACGGACGTCAGGCGCAGTTCCACCTCGACAGCGCCTGGGCGCATGCGCAGCTCGGTGAAGACCCACAAGCGGTGATCCACCTGCTTGACACCGAGCGGGTAGCCCCGGAACTCATACAGGCCAACGGCAGCGCCCGGCTGCTGATCCAAGATCTGCTCACGCGTGAGCGCCGGCGTGCCGTTCCAGGGTTGCGTGGCCTCGCGTTGCGTGCGGGAGTGGCTGCGTGAATCGCGAACCACGGTGGCTGTACCTGGTGGCAGCGTCCGCACCACCTGTGCTGCGGATCGAAGAGTTCGTTGCGGCTCTGCACGCCGACGGGTGGAAGACCTGCCTCATAGCCACTCCGACCGCGGCCTCGTGGGTCGACCTCCCCGTGCTCTCTGCGTCCACGGGCTGCCTGGTGCGAGTCGAAGCGCGGCGCCCAGGGGAATCGGACTCGATGCCCCGCGCGGACGCTGTGATCGCGGCGCCCATGACGTTCAACTCGATCAACAAGTGGGCCGCCGGCTTCAGCGACAACCTGGCACTGGGCGTGCTCAACGAGATGCTCGGATCCGACGTCCCGATCATTGCCGCTCCGTGCGTCAAAGCCGCACTGCGCAAGCACCCTGCCTATGGCGAAAGCGTGGCGACACTGGGAGAGGCGGGCGTGGAGATGCTGGACCCCGATGCTGTGGGCTTCCGGGCAGACGATGGCTTGATGACCCTCGACTGGCGCCAGATCAGCGAGGCGCTGAAGGTTGCCTCGGATCGCTAGCGGCTTTGGGGTCGGTAACGCTCGGGCTTCTTCTCCAGCCGCATCTCCCGAGAACTCATAGAGCCGTGTCGAGGTGTTGGCGGAAGGGGACGGAGTGGCCTGTTCCGGCGGATGGGGCGGGGTCTGCTCACCGGCCCAGCGCCCACCACAGTGCTTCGTCGGCGCCGCTGAAGAAGTCGCGGCCGTGGAACTTGTCGCCGCCGAGATAGACGCGGCCGGTGATCATGTGGTGCTCGGCGTCGGCCTGCTCGGGCGTCGGGCGGCGGTCTTTGCCCCACTCGGTGCGGGTGCCGGGAGTGAACTCGGCTAGCCCTTGGGTCCAGGCCAGAGCGTGGATCTGGCCGCCGACGTAGTCTCCGCTGTCACAGAGCTTGTACAGCTCGTCAGCCTGCTGCATGATCTCTCCTGCTGTGCGCAACGACGACTCAGGGTGCGCGATGCCCATCGCCTGAACGACCGCCAGCGTGTCGGCATGGGCGTGTTCGACGATGTCCAAGGCGATGCAGCCGGGCCAGGGGTAGGGTTTGCGGCCGCCGGTCAGCCAGATCTCCGGCGCGTCAGAGGTAGAGCCGTTGCGCCAGAGTTGAGCGTAAAAGCTGCCAGTGCCCTCGTCCCAGCCCCAGATGCTTTGGTGGTCCCAGCCGGACAGATCGACCGCGTCGTGCAATGGCTGACCGGGGCGGGCGGTGTGGTTGCGGGAGTAGTCGGGGGCGCTCATGGCGATCAGTTTGCCCGTTCCCGAGCAGTCGAGGGCGGCAGCCCGTCGGTGGTGGTCTGGATGGGCAGGACGGTCTGGTCGATGCTTACCGGAACCGGGGCTAGTTGTTCCCGTATTCGGGCTCGTCGGGCAGGTAGTCGGCGGCTGGTGGTCTGTCTACCGCCTATGGCCGTCGAGTTGCTGCAGAGCACAATATGCCGGTGCTTCCGTCGCTGACCGACCTCCGTGTCCTGCTGACCTACCTCGTGGAACGAGGCGACGTGCTCACGTCCGACGAGTTCGATGATGCGCTGATGCAGCTCGGCCGAGTCGACGGTCCAGCACTCCTCTCGTGGCTACACGGTTGCTCGCTGGTCACGGCCGACGATCTGACACGGTCGGTCGGAGAGGTGTGGTCGATGGCTGAATATCCGGACGCGATGCTCAGTCACCGGCGGTGGTTGGAGCTGTTCGCCAAAGCCGGCTTCACAATCGACGGACGGGCTGCCATGCGTCCTGCAGAGCCTCTTCTGTTGTACCGCGGGTCTGTGCCCGAACGTCGTGCCAACTGGTCCTGGACCGACTCGCTCGAGACCGCCCTGTCCTATGCGAACGACGGGATTCGCGGGCGCCAACCGGGCAAGGTATGGGCCGCGATGGTCGCTCCGGAACGCCTGCTCGCGCGCAATACTGGCAGGGACGAGCACGAATACGTCATCAACACCGACCAGCTCATGATCGCTGAGTACCGAGCGCGGACCGCGCGGTAGCGATCGAACCAACGACCGCTCGGGTGTAAACCGAGCGGTCGTCGTTAGGCGTGGGGGGCGCCATCTCTCGCCTAGGGCCTGTATCGAAGTCGGTTAGAGCCATTCGTTGATTGCGGCGATGTGCACGGTGGCCTCGTAGCGGACGGCGAGCTTGTCGTAGCGGGTA
>NZ_JBHWEB010000041.1:0-77266 GCF_042734395.1 Amycolatopsis sp. NPDC059657
GGTGCTTGGGTTTACGGGGCGGGGCTGTTTTTGTGTATTTTGCTAGGTTGTTTGTTCGGCCTGTTAATACCCGGCCGTACCACTCACGAGTCCGTTCAGCGGGTCTGGGCGGGCACCGCGACGATCGGCGAGGACTGCTCGGTCGCCGCCGTCGCTTCGCGGGACAGGAACGAGCCGAGTTCGCCGATGGTGCTCATCAGCGGAGCCGGGAACACGACCGTGGTGTTCTTGTCGACGCCGATTTCGACCAGGCTCTGCAGGTTCCGCAGCTGCAGAGCGAGCGGGTGCGCCATCATCGTGTCCGACGCCTCGCCGAGTGCGGCGGCGGCCTGGGATTCGCCCTCGGCGTTGATGATCTTGGCGCGCTTCTCCCGCTCGGCCTCGGCCTGCTTGGCCATGGCCCGCTTCATCGAGTCCGGGAGCTGGATGTCCTTCAGCTCCACCAAAGTCACCTCGACACCCCATTCGACCGTGGTGACGTCGAGGATCTGGCGGATGTCGAGGTTGATCCGGTCGGTCTCCGACAGTGTCTCGTCGAGCGTGTGCTGGCCGACGACCTTCCGCAACGTCGTCTGCGCGATCTGGTCGATCGCCGCGCGGACGTTTTCGATGGCCACCACGGACTTCACCGCGTCCACCACCCGGAAGTAGGCGACCGCGGAGACGTCGACGCTGACGTTGTCGCGGGTGATGATCCCCTGCGACTGGATCGGCATCGTGACGATACGCAGTGAAACCCGGTGCAGCACGTCGATGATCGGGATGATCAACCGCAGGCCGGGTTCGCGCACGCCGACGACTCGGCCCAGCCTGAACAGCACACCCTGCTCGTACTGTTTGACAATGCGCAGTGACAATCCCAGCAGCGCCACCGCGACCGCGATGACGACGATAAGCCAGGTACTCATGGGGAACTCCGTTCTCGGAAGGGATGTTCGTGCGACCAGGCCGACGCGGGCACCCAGGTGATGGGCGGCGAACCCAGGCCGCGGGCCGCCAGGTCCTGCCTGATCTGGGCAGCGGTGCAGCCGCCGTAGATCAGGAGAGTGGGCCGCGACGGCCTGGTGATCGTGCTGACCAGGCCGTCGCCGCTGCGGGCGTGCGTGACCAGGTCGCTGGGCGTGGCGTACTCGGCCTCGATCAGCGCTTCGTAGTCACGCGTGCCCATCTCGGAAAGCAGCGCGTAGAGGTCGCCTGCCAATGCCTTGACCCGCGTCGGTGGCGTCATGTCAGCGGAGCCAGGGGGTCTTCTCGACGAGGCGGCCGAGTCCCCAGGTGGCGCCCGCGGCCGTGGCTGCCAGCGCGATCAGGACGAGTGCGTAGATGATGTGGTAGTCGATGATCGGGTTGGTCGACATGGTCGGCTTGCCCGAGGACGTGGTGCGGGCGAGCGGCCATTCGGCGATCCACATCAGCAGCATCATGACCGTGCCCGCGATCGCGGACAGGCGCAGCCCGATCCCGGCGGTGACGGCGAGGCCGATGCCGAGCAGGCCGAGCATGAACAACCAGTCGGCCCACCAGGTGCCCGCCCAGGTGTGCAGGGTGTCGGCGAACGGGCCGACCTCGACACGGCTGAGGAAGCCCTTGGTGGGGGAGCCGCCGTTGACCCAGGCGCCCGCCGAACCGGTGGCATAGCCCCAGCCGAAGGTCTTGTCCAGGAACGCCCAGAGGAACAGCAGGCCGGTGCCGATGCGCAGCACCGCGAGTGCTCGCGCCCCCGTACCGGGCTCGCGGGCGGCCTGGTGGACTGGGATCCTGGTTTCTTCGTGCAGTGACACGGTTCTCTCCTTCGAATCGGTTTCACATGCTCATCTGGAAGCCGGGGTCCGCGGCGGCGGCCAGGCTCGCGCGGACGGCGCGGATGACCTGCCGGGTGGCGCGGTTGTCCGGCGCCCGGTGGCAGCGGGGGCAGTTCAGGGAGACGTCGCCTGCCAGCTGGTCGACGGCGACGGTCAGCGCGCATTCGCAGTCACGGCACCAGCGGTGGCCGGTGACGATGATGACGTGCAGCGGCGACGAGACGCACTGGTGCAGCCAGCGGCGGTGGGTACGGCAGGTGGTGCGTTCCATCGGGTCGAGCCCGTTCTCCTCGTCGCGGTCCTCTGTGGACAGAGTGATCGCCAGCCGCCGGTCGGCCAGGTCCGCGTAGCGGGCGTCGACGTGGTCGGCGGGGTGCAGTGCGAGCCGGTCGCGTCGGTTGCGGCGCAAGGGAAGCACTGCCTGGCTGAGCTGCGAGTGCGGCTGAGTGGACATGGGGTGCCTCGCTTCCGGTCGACGACTGACTGTCTGCGTCTATCGTGTCTCGGTGTGACGGCCGTCACTTAGAGGCGCAGCTCCCGTTCCCGGCGCCGGGCGGATCACCCGGGCCGGGACCAAGGTCACATGCCGAGCAGTGCCGGATGGAGCGGCCGCTCGCCGTTGTCGTCCCAGACGAAATCGAGCCGGTTCCGCAGCTCGACGACTCCGGGCACGGACGCGGCCAGCAGCCCGGCGCGCGCCACGTCGCCACGGCAGTCGAGCCTGCCGATGAGCGTCGCCACACCGTCCTCGACGGTCACCGCGGCCATGCCGGGCCGAACCTCCAGCGCCTGCTGGAACACTTCCCGCTCGATGTCCTCGCGGATGAGCTCGTCAGAACGCCGGAATGCCTTGAGCAGGTCACGGCGGGAGACCACGCCGACCAGTTTCCCGTCGGCGACGACGAACAACCGCTTGATTCCGGCGCCCGCCAGCTTGTTGGCCGCGGCGGCCACCGGACTGCCTGCGCCGATGGTCCGTGCGGGGGACGTCATGAGGTCGGCCGCGACCAGTGCCCGCGACTTCGACCGGTCATGGCGCGCTCGCGCTCCGGCGAGCTTTCGCGGCTGAGTCGCACGGACCTTGGCGAGCAGGTCGGCCTCGGAGACCACGCCGACCGGCGCGCCTTCGTCGTCGATCACCGGCACCGCGCTGATCTGCCAGGCGCCCAGTATTTCGGCGATGTGCTTGTACGAGGTGCCGGCCGTGACCGCGATCGGGTCCGTGGTCATCACGTCGGAAACAGTGGTGCGCAAGGGGGTCTCCCGGTTCATGACGGGTTCTCCTGACGGGCGATCAGGACCGGGCAGGCCGCGTGGTGGATGAGGGACTGACTCGTGGAGCCGAGCAGCAGCCCGGTGAAGCCACCCCTGCCCCTGCTGCCGACGACGACCAGCTGGGCTTTCCGGCTCCACTGAGCCAGCTCATGCGCGGGCGAGTCCTGCGCCACGACCTGGCGGACGGTGACGTCGGGATACTTCTCGCACCAGCCGGCGAGCCGCTCCGAGAGCAGGCGGCGTTCACCTTCGGCCAGCGGCGCCCATTCGAATTCGTAGGCGGCTTCGCCGAACACTCGGACGGTGTTGTCGGTTCCCCACGCGTGGATCGCGACGAGTTCCGCGCCGAGCGCGTCGGCCTCGCGGAACGCGGTCGCGACGGCGAGCTCGCTCAGCGGGCTCCCGTCCACGCCGACGACCACCGGAAGGTCCTTCGCGGACGGCCTGTCCCAGCCGTCGCCGCGCACCGAGACGACCGGGCAGTGTGCGTGCGCGGCGACCGCGGTGGTGACCGAGTAGCCGAGTACCGCGGTCGCCCTGTTGTGCCCGGATTCGCCCACCACGACCAGCTCGGCCTTCTCGGACGCGTCGACCAGCACCGGCGCGGCGGAATCGGTGCGGAGTTCGGTCCGCACCTCGACGCCTGGCACGGAACCGGCCGCGGTACGGGCCTCCCGCAGCAGTTTCCAGCCGCGCTGGCGCAGGTCGTCTTTGAGACCTTCCGGGGGCGGCACGACCTGGCCGCCGTAGAGCTCCGGATAGCCGAGCGCGTGGATGAGGGTGACCGAGGTGTGGTGGCGTGCGGCCGCCAGCGCGGCCCAGCGCGCGGCCTTCCGCGCGCCTTCCGACCCGTCGATGCCGACGACGATGCTCATGATGGACACTCCCGTCTGGGTTTGCGGAACTGCACCGAAACTAGGTCGGCCGTGCGGTCGCCTTCTGGTGTCGTAGGTCCCTGGTTCGCGGGACCTCCGCCGCGACCGTGGCCACTTCCGCGCCACCCGGCCGCGGAGTGCACTGGCGGCATGACGATCGTGATCGCGGGCGGTGGGCTCAGCGGAAGCATGCTCGCGGCCCATCTCGCGGCCGAGCCCCGCTGCGCCGGTCCGGTGGTGATGGTCGACGACCGGCACAATCCGCTGGCGACGGCCGAGTGGGCGTCCTGGACCACCCGGCGGGGCTTGCTCGACACCGCGGTCTCCCGCCGCTTCGACCGCGTCCGCGTCCATGCCGGAGGCGTTCACCGGACACTCGGGCTGGGCCGCTACCGCTACCAGGTGGTCCGTGGCGCGGATCACGCGTCGGCCGTCGCCGCGCTGACCGGCACGAGGCCCGGCTTCTCGGTCCACAAAGGACACGTGGACGAGGTCACCGGCGACGGGGTGGTCGTGGACGGGACGCTGATGCCCGCCGAGTGGGTCTTCGACAGCGTTCCCAGGCGGACGGAAGCCGCCGACGCGTGGCTGGTGTTCCGAGGCTGGCGTCTGCACACGGATCGGCCCGCGTTCGATCCGGCAGTGCCGACCTTCTTCGACTTCCGCACCTCCCAGCGGCAGGCGGCGAGCTTCCTCTACGTCCTTCCCGAAAGCCCGCACGACGCGCTCGTCGAGCACACCGCCTTCGCCGCCGAAGAGACCGCGCGGCCGGAAGCTCAGCGAGCGGCGTTGGCGGAGTACCTGGCCGAGGTCATCGGCACGGAGTACACCGTCCGGCGCGAGGAGAGCGCATCGTTGCCGCTGGTGGCGAAGGCGCCGTCCCGTCGTCGAGGCCGGGCGCTCACGATCGGGGCGAAGGCGGGCATGGTGAAAGCCTCCACCGGCTACGCCTATCAGCGGATCCAACGCGACAGTGCGGCCATCGCGCGCTCGCTGGCCGAGCACGGGCATCCGTTCGCGATCCCCGAGCCACGGCCGAGGCACCGGCTCTTCGACGGAGCGCTGCTCGACGTGATCACGCACGACCCGCCGCAGCTGGAGCGCGCGTTCGCGGCGCTGTTCGACCGTGCCTCCGCCGAGCCGGTGCTCAAGTTCCTCGACGAGGACACCTCGATCGGGCAGGAAGCGCGCTTGTTCGCGAAACTGCCCGCGTCGGTCTACCTGGGTGCGGTGTCACGCCGGAGGAAACTGTCCGATTAGGGCCGAAAGACCCTGGCCGCTCGGGCACTCGGGCACTCTCGTGCCGCGGCGCTGGCCCTGAAGCTGAAGCGGGCACCGATCAAAGGGGGCGTGGGTGACGACATGGTCAGAGGACGAGGTCGAGGTGCTCGCACGGGCAGTGACACGGGCGCCGTCTGTGCACAACACGCAACCGTGGGAGCTCAAGCTGGCCGACCGGCGCGCGGAGCTGGCCGAGCGGCCCGAGTTCGCACTGAGCCACCATGATCCGGACGGCCGCGACCGACTGATCTCATGCGGCGCCGCGCTCGCGAACCTGTGGCTGGCCGTACGGGTGCTCGGCTGGCGGGCGAACCTGGAAACCGAAGCGATCCCGCCGTGGGCAGGCGCGGTCACCGGCGTCCTGCGGGAACCGCCTGGCGCCTTCGAGCTGCACCTGTACACGGCGATCTCGCGCAGGCGCAGCCATCGCCGTGCGTTCGCTTCGGTGGCCGTGTCCGAAGACGTGCTTTCGCGGGTCGTCGGCTTCGCGGGCGACGAGGTGCGGGTTCGGCTCGTCGAGGAGGACGAGGTGCACCCGCTCGCCGTGATTGTGGAGCGGGCGGCGAAAATCATCCAGGGTGACGCGGGCTATCAAGCCGAACTCGCCGCGTGGACCACGGCCTGGCGCCCGGACGGGGTCGGTGCCGGGGTGCTGGAACCCGGATACAGCCGGGCCGGTCCGCCATGGGCGGGCCTCGTCCGCCCGGAAAGCCGGATCCCGGACGCGCTCGCTTTGGCCGCCAGGATGGAAAACGATGTCATTCTGGTGTTCTGCACCGAAAACGACGAGCGCGCCGATCATGTGCGCACCGGGCTGGCGATGCAGCGAGCCTGGCTGTCCGCTGTGGACAATGAGCTCGCCGGATCCGTGCTCACGCAACCCTTGCACGTCCGCAACATACGCGCGGAACTGTCGGAAAGGCTCTCACTACCAGGATTTCCGCAGCTGATCATGCGGCTCGGTCATCCGGCGGGCCCGGTCCGGCGCAGTCCCCGGTGGCCGGTGGAACGCTTGACGCACGGCGATGGTCCGAATGCCGGGCAGCCGATCGGTGTCGATCAGGGCCCGGCGGCTTGGCAAGGTCGACAGTCAGTGGAACGCTGGCGGTCGAGTGGCCACGACGGGTGACCGCCCTATCGAGCGGAGTCACACGTATGCCGGCCGAACCGGACGTGACCGGGGACCTCCCCTCCCCGTCGGGGGTGCTGGCCGCGCTCCGTCTCGACGAGCTGCTGCACGAGGTGCAGGATCGGCTCAGCGAGATCGTCAAGACCAGGGACCGGCTGCAGGGTCTGCTCGACGCGGTGCTCGCCGTCGCCACCGGCCTCGAGCTCGACTCCACGCTGCAGCGGATCGTGCAGGCCGCGGTGGAACTCGTCGACGCCCGCTACGGGGCGCTCGGCGTACTCGCTGACGAGGAGGGCCTCTCGGAGTTCGTCTACGTCGGCATCGACGCCGAGACCAGGTCGCATATGGGGCACCTCCCGGAGGGCCGAGGGCTGCTCGGGCTGCTCATCGAGGATCCGCAGCCGGTGCGGGTCCCGGACCTGTCCCAGCATCCGGCCTCGGTCGGGTTCCCTGCCAACCACCCGCCGATGCGCAGCTTCCTCGGCGTGCCGGTGCGGGTACGGGACAAGATCTTCGGCAACCTGTACATGACCGAGAAACGTGGCGCGGCGGAGTTCACCGCCGACGACGAGGTGGTGCTGAAGTCGCTCGCCGCCGCCGCGGGGGTGGCGATCGACAACGCACGCCTGTTCGAGAAGTCCAGGACACGGGAACGCTGGCTCGAGGCGGTCGCGGAGATCAACGGCAAGCTGCTCGGCGGCACCTCGGTCACCGAGAGCCTGAACCTGATCGTCGAGCGGGTCCGCGAGCTGGTCGAGGCCGACGGCGCGTTGATATTGCTGGCCGAGAACGGCGGTGAGCCGTCGATGACGGTGAGCGCGGCCGCGGGGGAGCGGGCAAGCCTGCTCGTCGGCTCGGGCATGGCCGCGCGGCACCCGGCGATCGACGAGGTGCTGGCCACCGGCCACACCCAGTTGATCCCCGATCTGGAGGGGGTGTTCCCCACGGAACCCGGCGCGGTGGCGGCGGGCTTCGGACCGGCCGCCGCCGTGCCGCTGAACAGCAGGGAAGGGGTCGGCGGGATCCTGCTCGCGGTGCGGGACAAGGGCGGTGAGCAGTTCAAGGCCGATCAGCTGCCGATGCTGTCCTCGTTCGCCGACCAGGCCTCGGTGGCGCTGGAGTTCGCGGAGAAGCAGCGCAACCAGCGGCTGCTGGACGTGCTCGCCGACCGCGACCGGATCGCGCAGGACCTGCACGACCACGTCATCCAGCGGCTGTTCTCCACCGGGATGAGCCTGCAGAGCATCCTGCGGCGGGTGGACGACGAGCATGCCCGCAGCCGGGTGGCGCTCGGTGTCGAGCAGCTGGACCGCACGGTACGCGAGATCCGGACCTCGATCTTCGACCTGCACACCTCCGGCGCCGACGAGACCACGAGTCTCCGGCGGCGCCTGCTCGACGCGGTCTCGGACCTGACCACGGACTCCCCGGTCGCGCCCTCGGTGCGCATCTCCGGAGCTGTAGACACTTTGGTGCCCGCCGACCTGCACGAGCACGCGGAGGCCGTCACCCGAGAGGCGCTGAGCAACGCGCTCCGCCACTCCGGCGGTGACGAGATCACCGTCGACGTCTCGGCGGGAGAGGAACTGGTCATCGAGGTCGCCGACAACGGCATGGGCATTCCCGACGGCGGGCGTCGCAGCGGGCTGGACAACCTCAAACGGCGAGCGGAACAAGGCGGCGGCACGGTGCTGTTCGAAAGACGCCCGTCAGGTGGCACCCGCGTGGTCTGGCGGGTTCCGCTCACCTGAGCCGGGGTGTTTCTATTCGGGCGGCGGGCCTGCCGGTCCTCGACGTAATTCCGTGGCCAGCACCGCGGCCTGAGTCCGGCGCTGCATGCCGAGTTTCGCGAGCAGCCGCGAAACGTAGTTCTTGACGGTCTTTTCGGCGAGGAAAAGCCGCTCACCGATTTCCCGGTTCGTCAGTCCCTCGCCGATGAGGTCGAAGACGGCCCGTTCCTGCTCGGACAGCGCGGAAACCGGGTCGCTGTTGTCGCGGTCGCGGCGGATCCGGTTGAGCAGCGCGGAAGTCGTCCTGGTGTCGAGCAGCGAGCCGCCGGCGGCGACGGTGCGGATCGCGGACACCAGGTCGTTGCCGAGCACCTGCTTGAGCACGAACCCGGACGCGCCCGCCATGATCGCGTTGAACAACGCTTCGTCGTCGGCGTACGAGGTGAGCATCAGGCAGCGCAGCTTCGGCACGGTGTCCAGCAGTTCGCGGCACAGTTCGACGCCGTTTCCGTCAGGCAGCCTGATGTCGAGCACGGCGACGTCGGCTCCGCTGCTGGGTACCCGCGTGAGCGCTTCGCTCACCGACGAGGCTTCGCCGATGATTTCGATGTCGTCTTCGCTGCCGAGCAGATCGGCCAGCCCGCGTCGCACGATCTCGTGATCGTCGACCAGGAACACCTGTGTCGCCATGACGAACCACCTTCCTCTTTCCGCCGCGAGTTCACCGTACTACCGGCGACGGGCCGTGGTACCGGTCGTGATGGCCCGGGTGATCGGGACCTTGTGCCCTAGCCGGGTCGATCGTCGGTGATCACTGGGGCACTAGGTCCCTTCGAGCGGTGCCCTCCGCACCCAGTGGCGCTCCGCCGCGACGCGGATCGTGAAGGCATGAGCAGGCAAACACCTATCGCCGAGTGGACCGCCGCCGAGACCGACGTGCTGGCCAGGGCGACACTCCGGGCGCCGTCGGTGCACAACATCCAGCCGTGGCGTCTGGAGATCGACGGCGAGCGTGTCCTGCTCACCGAACGCCAGGACGTCGCGGTGATGCACCACGACCCGGCAGGCCGCGACCGCACGATTTCCTGCGGCACGGCGCTGCTCAACCTCGAGCTGGGGATGCGGGCGCTCGGCAGGCGGATCTCGACCAGCCTCCTGCCGGACCCGATGAGGCCGGAGGTGGTGGCCACGGTCACCGTCCGCGGCCACGCGGTCCCGCAGGCGGCCGACCTGCACCTGTACTCGGCGATTTCACGACGACGCAGCTACCGGCTGCCGTTCAACGGGGTGCCCGTGTCGGACTACGACCTGGCCGATCTGCTCGCCGCGGCGGGCGTGAGCGGGGTCCGTGCCAGGCCTGTCCGTGACGAGATCGAACTCGGCGTGGTCGCCGACCAGCTCGAACGGGCCGCTCATGCCTATCAGCACAACATCGGCTACCAGCGCGAGCTGTCGATGTGGACCATTCGTGACGAGCGTTCGCACCGGCACGGCGCCGGGATCGCCGCCAGCTGCATTCCACCGGGTTCGCTGCCGTGGGCCGGGCTCATCCGCCCGGCCACCGCGCTGCCCGACCGGATGGTCCTGCGGCGGCGCCTGGCGGACGAGACCTTGCTGGTTTTCGTCACCGACGGTGATTCCCGTGCCGACCATCTGCATGCCGGGTACGCGCTCGAACGCGCCTGGCTGACCGCAGTCGACGCCGGGCTGGCCGCTTCGGTGCTGACCCAGCCGCTGCACCTCGGCGAGTTCCGGGCCGCGCTGCGCGACGAGCTGGAACTGCGCGGCTATCCGCAGGCGCTGCTGCGCGTCGGACACGCGTCAGGCGCCGCGCCGCCGAGCCCGCGACGCGGTGTCGGCGAATTACTCCGATGAACTTCGACAGGGAGAGACCATGAATGGCGCACCCAGCGTGGCGCTGACGTTCCACGGCGGCGCGGGCACGGTGACCGGAAGCAAGTACCTCGTCGAGACGCCCGAGGCACGCGTGCTCGTCGACTGCGGTCTCTTCCAGGGACTTTCCGAGCTGCGGCGGCGCAACTGGCGGTCCATGCCAGCGGAACTCGCCTCGGTGGACGCCGTCGTGATCACCCACGCCCACCTCGACCACTGCGGCTACCTCCCGGTGCTCGCGAAGGCGGGCTGGCGCGGGCCGGTGTACGTCACCCCGGGTTCGGCGGGGCTGGTGCCGATCGTGCTCAACGACAGTGCGCACCTGATGACCGAGGAAGCCTTGCACGCCAACAAGTACGGCTGGTCGAAGCATCGCCCGGCGCTCCCGCTGTACGACGCGCATGACGCGGCCAAGGCGATCGGACTGCTCGAGACCGTCCACTATGGAACGCCGGTCGACATAGCTCCCGGTGTGTCGTTCGAGTTCGGCCAGGCGGGCCACATCCTCGGTTCCGCATGGGTACGGCTCACCGCGGGCGACAGGACCGCGGTGTTCAGCGGCGACCTCGGCAGGCCGACCCACAGCCTGCTGCGCGCGCCGCAGCCACGTCCCGACTGCGACACGCTGGTGCTGGAGTCCACCTACGGCAACCGGTCCCACCACGACGCGGAGGCGATGGACCGCCTCGCACGGACGATCCGGCAGACCGCGCGGCGCGGCGGCAGTGTGCTGATACCGGCGTTCGCGGTGGACCGCACCGAAGTCATGCTGAACGCGCTCAAGAAACTTAAGCACGACAACGCGATCCCGGACCTTCCCGTCTACGTCGACAGCCCGATGGCGCTCGCGACGCTGCGCGTCTACCGCGAGGCGTTGCGCGAGCGGTGGCCGGAAACGCGTCCTGAGTTCTCAGGCCACGATCCGCTGGCCGCCGGGCACCTGAACGAGGTGCGGACAGTCGAGGACTCCATGCGGATCAACAACCCTCGGATGCCGTCGATCATCATCTCCGCGTCCGGCATGGCCACCGGAGGCCGGGTGCTGCACCACCTGGAGCACATGCTCCCCAACGAACGGCACACAGTGCTGATCGTGGGCTTCGCGGCGGCGGGCACCAGATCGCGGCAGCTGGCGTCCGGCGCGCGCCAGATCAAGATCCACGGCCGCTATGTCACCGTGCGTGCGGACGTCGTCCAGATCGACGCCTTCAGCGCGCACGCCGATGCCAATGAGCTGCTGACCTGGGCCACCAAGGGTGAACAGCCCTCGACGACCTACCTCGTGCACGGCGAGCCAGAGGGTTCGGCGGCCGTCGCCGAGCGGCTGAGTTCCGACTACGGGTGGTCCGCGGTCGTGCCGCGCGACGGTGAGCGGGTGCTGTTGTGAGCGCGGCGATCGAGGTGCGCGGCCTGCGGGTCGTGCGGGGTGGCCGCGAAGTGCTCAGCGGCATCGGCTTCGAGGTCCCGCGCGGGAGTGTCACCGGCCTGATCGGGCCGAACGGCTGCGGCAAGACCACACTGATGCGGTCGATCGTCGGGGTGCAGATCGTCGAGGCAGGCAGCGTGACCGTGCTCGGTCATCCGGCCGGAAGCCGGGTGCTGCGAAACCGCATCGGCTACGCGACACAGGAACCCGCGCTCTACGCCGATCTCACGGTCGCCGAGGCACTGCGCTACTTCGCGACCGTGCTCGGCGCCCGGAGGTCCGATGTGGACGAGGTGATCGCCAAGGCCGGGCTCACCGGCTGTGAGACCACGTTGATCGGGCGGCTCTCCGGCGGGCAGCGCGGGCGGGCGAACCTGGCCGTCGCACTGCTGGGAACCCCCGAGCTGCTCGTGCTCGACGAGCCGACCGTCGGTTCGGATCCGGAGCTGCGCGACGAGCTGTGGGCGATGTTCCGCGAACTGGCGGCGGCCGGGGTGACGCTGCTGATCTCCAGTCATGTGATGGACGAGGCGGCGCGCTGCTCGCGGCTGCTGATGATGCGCGACGGCCTGCTGCTCGCCGACGGAACCCCGGACGGGCTGCGCCAGCGGACCGGCACACCGGATCTGGAGCAGGCTTTTCTGAGGCTGGTCAAGAAAGAGGTCGACCGATGAGCTCCACCGCGACGTTCGCGACCTTCCGCCGCATCCTCACCCAGCTCCGCCACGACCCGCGCGCGGTCGCGCTGCTCATCGCGATGCCGACCGTGCTGATGGTGCTCCTGCGCTTCGTGCTCAACTCCGCGCAGCGGTTCAGCGGGATCGCGCCGGCGCTGCTGGGCATCTTCCCGTTCACCATCATGTTCCTGATCACCTCGATCACCACGCTGCGCGAACGGACGACAGGGACACTCGAGCGGCTGATGACCATGCCGATCGGCAAGCTGGACCTGGTCTTCGGCTACGCGCTCGCGTTCGGGCTGCTCGCGGTCGTCCAGGTCACCGTCGCGGTGAGTGTTTCGCTGGCCTGGCTGGGCCTGGCGATCACCGGTTCGATGTGGACACTGCTGCTGATCACCACGCTGGACGCGCTGCTCGGCACCGCGCTCGGGCTGTTCGTCAGCGCGTTCGCGCGCACCGAGTTCCAGGCGATCCAGTTCATGCCGGTGATCGTGCTGCCCCAGTTCCTGCTGTGCGGGCTGTTCGTCCCGCGTGGCGCCATGGGCTGGCTGCTGAACGCGGCGTCCGACGTGCTGCCACTGTCCTACGCGGTCGACGCGCTCACCCAGGTGGCGCGGTCCGCCGAGGTGGACGGGGTGCTGCTGCGGAACATGCTGATCGTGGCCTGCTGCGCGGTGCTGGCGCTGGTGCTCGGTGCGGCGACGTTGCGCCGCCGTACCCCGTGACCGGGACGTTTCGCTTGCCGGGCAAGGACTTCCGCCCCTCGAAATGAGCGCGGTGCCGCGAGAGGCTGGGGAAAACCGGAGCCGAACGGAGAAGACCATGGCGACGATCACGGTGACCCACCTGGCCGACGACAAGTACCGGACCGAAACCCGCGACCATGTGATCCTCGTCGACCAGCCGTCGGACGAGGGCATCGAGATCGGGCCGACGCCGGTCGAGCTGCTGGTGATGGCGCTGGCCGCGTGCGCGGCGCACTACGGCGTGAGCCACCTGCGCGGCGAGGGCCTGCCGTCGGACGGCCTCGCGGTCCGCTGCCGGTGGTCGATGCGCGCGAACCCGGCCAGTGTCGGGCGGATCGAGCTGACCATGCTGCTGCCCGCGCCGCTCGAGCCCGCTCAGCAGGAACGCCTGCTGGCCGCGATCGACCACTGCACGGTGCACAACACGCTCCGGCACCCGCCGCGTGTGGCGGTCGAGATCTCGGAGCCGAGCATGGTTCCCGTCGGCGCGGGCTGCTGATGGCCGCCGAGCCGTACCCGCTGCCCGTGCTCGCCGGCGTCGACGGCTCCGGTGCCGCCCTGCACGCCGCGCGCTGGGCCGCCGGAGAAGCCGCGCTGCGGAAGACCTCGTTGCGGCTGGTGCACGCCAGGCACCCGGTGCCGTCACGCTACGAGAGCGCGGCCCGCGAACCGGGAAGACTGTGGCTGCGCGAAGCCGCGGAGGCGGCACGTGCGTCCGCTCCCGGCGTTTCCATCTGGTGCGACCTGCAATCGGGCGAGCCCGCGACGAAGATGATCGAGGAGTCGGCGTCCGCCTGCCTGACCGTGGTGGGCGCGTGGGGCATCGGCAAGACCGGCGGGTCGTTCATCGGACTGGTGGCCAGAGCGGTCGCGGCCGGTGCGGCGGGTCCGTCGGTGATCGTCCGCGGCGCGGACTTCGTCTCGGCGCCGCCGTACACCGGACCCGTGGTCGTGGGCGTCGACGACGGCCCTGACGGGCTCGCCGCACTGGACTTCGCCGCGCGGGCGGCCTCGTCGCGAGGGCGCCCGCTGGTCGCGGTCCGGGTCTGGGACAGGGCCGAAGAAGCCGAACGGGCGCTGCTCGAACGCTGCGTGTCCGGCCTGGCCACCGGGGACGTGCGGCCGGTGCTGGTCCGCGCGCAGCACACCGCGAAGGGTGTGCTGGCCGAAGCCGACCACGCCTGCCTGGTCGTGGTCGGCTCGCGACGCAGGCGGCTGCGCGGCCGGACGATTCTCGGGTGCACCAGCCATGGCGTGCTCGACAACGCCCAGTGCCCGGTCGCCGTGGTGCCGGTCAGCCGGTGCGCACCGGGTGCGTGATCCTGGCGCGGAGCCTGGCGGCGGCGCGTTCCGGTGGGGTGGTGACGACCGGGATCCCGGTGGCCAGCTCGAGCCCGGCGGCGATCGTCAGCCGGGGCACGATCCGCAGCGACCAGGTGAGGAACGGGGCGTCCTCCATGCCGGTGGGCGCGGTGTTCAGCACGAGGTTGTACGCGGGATCGCCGAGTTCGCCGCGCAGCGCGCCCAGCACGGTCCGCAGTGCCAGTGCGACCGCGCAGAGTTCGTCGGCGGGTACCGCGGTGAAGTCCGCGCGCGGGATCGTCGGCAGCAGCTGGACCTCGAAGTCCGCGACGGGTGCGAACGGAGCCGAGGCGACCACCCGGTCGTTGGCGAACACGATCCGGTCGCCCGAGGACAGCGCGCCGTCGAGCAGGTCGTCGGCGAACCGGCGTCCGGTCGCCCGATGATGCTCACGCAGCGCCTCCAGCTCGCGCCGAGCCGACGGGGACAGCGTGGGCAGCCCCGCCACCTGGGAATGCGAGTGCGACAGCGAGGTGCCTGCCGCGCGCCCCCGGTTGCGGAACACCACGACCTGCGCGGTTCCCTCTCGCAGCGCGCGATGCCGGTGCTGCCACGCGTGCAGCACGTCGGCCGCCTCGGCGGCGGACGCGGTGGCCAGGTCCCAGCCGTGGCTCGGCGACTCGATGACGACCTCGTGCCGGTCGGACAGCGCGTACCGGTTGGGTACCGCGCGGACCCGCCACGACTGGCCGCTGCCCGCGGGCAGCCGCCAGGTCTCCGGCGGGGTGTCCTCGTCGGGGCCTGGGCAGAACGGGCAGCTGTCGCCTGCCCGGCGATGCGGCCTGGCGGCCCGGCCGGGCGCCACGATCACCCAGTTCCGGGTCAGGTGGTCCCAGCGGAGCTCGCCGCCGTGCCACCGCTCGACGCTCATCGGTTCCTCACCCCGATCGAGGCGAAGAGCCGCTTGCAGCGTTCGGAGCAGAACCGGAACGTCTGTCCGTTGTGCTCGGTCACGAGCGCGGGATCCGCCGCGTAGGTGGTCATCCCGCACACCGGGTCGCGATGGTCGCCCGCGGTGGCCAGTTCGCCGGCCGGTATGCCCTTGGAAAGGCCGCTGAGCAGGCTCAGCTCGTCGAGCAGCAGCCTGGGCAGCAGGAAGTGCTTGCGGACGCGCTCGTGCCCTGCCGCGCCCAGCGCCGCGGCGCGTGCCCGGTCGGTGAGCAGTTCGGTGAGCGCCGAGGCGCATTCCGGCACCGAGTCGACGAGCACACCGCCCGCGTCGTCGGCCATCTGCAGCGGGATGCCGCCCGCGTCGCCCGCCACCATCGGCGTGCCCTTCCACAGGGCCTCGGACACGATGAGCCCGAAGCCCTCCCTGATCGACTTCTGCACCATCACGCTGGAGATCCGCTGGAAGGCGTTCACCTCGATGTTGCCGACGCCGGTCAGGTTGGTGAACACGTGGATGTCAGGATCACCCGAGCTCTCGTCGGTGATCTTGCGGTAGACGTCCCACGCTTCGGGGTCGTCGAGCGCCATGGAACCGACGAGCGCCAGCTGGACACCGGGCACCTCACGGCGCACCAGCCGGAACGCCTCGATCACGCCGAGCGGGTCCTTCCACGGATCGAACCGGGACACCTGGGTGATCAGCGGCCGTGCCGGGTCGATGCCGATCCAGTTCAGCACGGCGTGCGCGGTGCGGTCGTCGAGCGACATGTTCTTGGGGCTCAGCGGATCGATCGCGGGCGGGATGATGTCGACCCGCTTGCCTGGCAGGTCGGGCGGGACGAACTGGGCCATGGTGAACACGGAACCGTCGTAGCGGTCCACGAAGCCACGCAGATAGTTCCAGGCCTCCGGGTTCGGCGCGGAGGTGTCGACGTGACAGCGCCAGATCCAGTACGCGCTGCCGTGGTCCACATAGGACAGCACGGCGCTGGGCTGCGGGTCGTGCACGAACACGAAATCGAAGTCCCGGAACTGCGGATCCGCGGCCAGCTCGGCGCCGTTGCGCTCCGAGGTGTCCTCGTAGAGCTCGCGGTCCGCCGTGGTGATCGGCGCCGTGGCGCCCTGCAGCGCGTTGTGCAGCTTCTTGGTCACCCCGAAGAAGGGCGGCTTGCCACTGATGATCTTCCAGGTGGTGTCGATACCGAGGTCGTTGTACAACGGCACCACCGAACGCAGCAGTTCCGAAACACCGCCGCCGTACGGAGTCGCGCTGAGGTGCAGCACCCGCGCGCCACGCAGCCCGGCGGCCACCTCGAGCAGCGGTTCCATGATCTCGTCAGGCGCGACCGTCCGATAGGCCGAGATGGACAGGTCGCCGACATCGACGTTCTGCAGCATGGAGTTCCTCCCCGTGGTCAATGGCTCGGCGCGGCGATGGATCCGGGGTGCTCCGCGCCGAGCAGCGTGAGCACTTCCTCGTCGCCGATCCGCCTGAAGTCCTGGTACGAGTTCTTGACGGCGTGCATCCAGCGCAGCGGGCGCGGGCACACCAGCCGGTCCACGCTGCGGGCCAGGTCGTCCAGCACGCCCAGCGGGCCGACGGGCACGGCGAACACGAGGTGTCCGACGCCCCGCGCGCGGAGCACCCGGATCGCGGCGCGCGCCGGAGAACCGGTCGTCACGCCGTCGTCGACGAGCACGACGACCTGACCGCCGACCGGGTGCGGGTGGCGCACCCGGTGGTAGACGGCGGCCTGCCTGGCGAGCTCGGCCCGTTCGCGGTTCGCCGCCTCGGTGAACTCGTCCCCGCTGAGCCCCAGGTCCCTGACGACGCGATGCTCGGTGACCACGACGCCGCTCTCGCCGACCGCACCGACCACGATCTCCGGGTGCGACGGCGCGTGGATCTCGCGGGTCAGCAGCACATCGAGCGGCGCGGCCAGTGTGTCGGCGATTTCGCCTGCGACGAGCACGCCGCCACGCGGCATGCCGAGCACCAGCGGGTGGTGGCCACGCAGGTAGCGCAGGCGCGCGGCGAGCTGCTCGCCGGCGTCACGCCGATCGCGGTACCGCATCCGCTTACTCCTTTGTGGACGGTTCGTACGCTGCCGGGTTCATCGGCCGCCGCCCGAAGCTCAGATAGGCGAGCGGGCCGAGGAAGTTGATCGCGATCACCCAGGCCCACATCCGTTTCGGGCCGCGGATCTCACTGGCGGGCCTGACCGCGAGGTCGGTCCACGCGACGGCCGCGAGGGTGAGCTGGACACCGGCCGCGAAGGCGATGTTGCCGCGTGATCGGGGACTGAGGTCCCGCCATCGGCGCTGGTTCATCGGCTGCTCCTTACCTTTCGTCGTTCCAGGGTCTTTCGTGGCGTGATCGGCAGCGAGGGTCGTTGGTCCCTGCCGCCCGAACCGTTCGGCATCTTCGCCGGTGACGTTCCCGGCGGGAGAGTCGAGCGCATGAACCCGGTGGAGCTGGCCGACGGCAGGGTGGTGACGATCGCCCCGCTGACCCCCGGCGACGCTCCCGAACTGGCCGAGGCGATCCGCCACGCCGACCCGGAAACGCTGTACCGGCGGTTCTGCGGCCCGCCGCCCAAGGTGACGCCGAAACTGCTGAAGTACCTGACCGAGCTCGACTTCGAGCGCCGGTACGCGCTCGTCGCGCGCGATCAGGACGGCCAGGGCGTCGCGATCGCCAGGTACGAGGCCACGAAAGAGCCCGGCGTCGCGGAGGTCGCCGTGGTGGTCGCGCCTGGCTGGCGCCATGCCGGGCTCGCGACCGCGCTGGTGCGACTGCTCGCCGAGGCGGCGCTGGTGCGTGGCTTCGACCGGTTCACCGCGACCTACCTCGCCGACAACATCCCGGTCGCCGAACTGCTCGACGAGGCAGGCGGGAAGAGGGTCATCAGCGAAGGCATCGCGGACGCGGTGGTGAGCCTCAGGCCGAGGGCGTGATCAGGCCGTAGTGCCCGTCATAGCGGTGGTACAGCACACTTCCCCTGCCACGCTCGGCGTCGAGGAAGAACAGGAACGGCAGCCCGGTCAGCGCGAGCCGGTCGACGGACTCGGCGGTGCTCAGCAGGGGAGCGGGCTGCTGGCTGATCGTCAGCGCGAGCTTGAACGGCGCGAGCTGGTGCGGTCCTGGTGGTGTCAGCTGAGCGAGCCGGTGCAGGGTCTGGCCTGCGTGGTAGAGGACGCTGTCCTGGCCGGTGCCCGCCTCGGTGAACAGGTGGAACTCGTAGTCGAGCAGGTGCATGTCGAACGCCGCCTCGTCGACGGTGCGGCGATGCAGCGAGTAGGACTTGTGCCGGATGATCTCGCGTTCGGTCTCGGGCCTGGGGAAGTACTCCGGCCTGCGCGCCGGCACGGAGCCGTGCCGCCATTCGTGTGCTCCCGGCGCGGGGCGTCCGCCCCTGCGGGCCTCCCAGTGCAAAGCCGCCCGCTCCAGCAGGTGCCGCACCTTGTCGTCCAGCCGGTCGATCGACTCCGTCGCGGTCGCGCCGACGGCCTGCGCGCGCACCGGCCTGCCGTCCACGTCGAGGTTCGCCTGTGCCACCACCGGCCGGTCCACCGCGGGATCGCCATGCCTGCTCAGCCGGACTCTGACGGCGAGGACGGGCCGGTGCGCGAAGCGAAGCCGCTTGCCGATCTTCTTCGTGGCGTACTCGGCCGATCCTGGCGGGAGCTCGCCGCGGGTCGTCACCTGAACGTCGGGTGTGGTGGCGGAATCCGCTCGGTGCATCGCTTCGTCCTTCCAACGGGTTTCCTCCTTGCTACGCCTGGGTGTTCACCGGCCACCAGCGACGAAGGTCCCGCCGTGAGGGACCTTCGTGACTGGTACCGGCAGGCGCGCGGCGGGTTACTGGGTGGCGGAGGTGGTCCGGATGTCCCGACGCTTGCTCATCGCCGTACTGGCGGCCGCCCTGTTCGCACTCGCCGCGTGTGCCGCCGGGCCCAACAACGTGGCGCAGGTGAACGCGCCGCACATCGCCGGATTCTGGCCGGGGCTGTGGCATGGGGTGATCAGCCCGGTCACGTTCCTGATCTCGCTGTTCAACGACCGGGTTGGCGTTTACGACGTGCACAACAACGGTGGCTGGTACAACTTCGGCTTCCTGCTCGGTGTTTCGATCATCTTCTCGGGCGGCGGCCACACCGTGGGCTCGACGCGTCGCGGGTCGCGGTCGTCATGACGACCGCGGACGCGGTGCGGCGCTTGGTCGAGCGGGGTGTGCTGTCCGCGGACCAGGCCGAGGCCGTGCGGGAGGAACTGGCGTTGTCACACCGGCTCCGGCGCGCTCCGCTGGCCGAGGTCGCCGGCTACCTGGGTGGTGGCCTGACGCTGACCGGCATCGTGCTGCTGGTCGCCTCGACCTGGCAGCGGCTGTCCGAGTTCTCGCGCACGCTGCTGGTCGGCGGGTCCGCCGTGCTGCTGCTGTTCGCCGGGGTGGTCGTCGCCGGTGGCCTGGTCCGGATGGTCCGGCGCGATGTGGGCGCCGTGCGGGCGCGGCTCTCCGGGGTGCTGCTGGGGCTGGCGGCCGTGGCCGTCGTGATGACGGTCGGCATCGCGTTGCCCGCGGAGTCCGGGCGCTGGGGCCTGGCCGGTTCCTTCGCCTCCGGGCTGGTGGTGGCCGCGGCGGCGTACGCGCTGCTGCCGACCGTGGCCGGGCTGATCGCCATGGCGGGGCTCGGCTTCACGACCGTGGTGTCCTTTGTGGACGCGATCGCCGGTGTCGGCCCGCTGGTGATGGGACTGGCGCTGTGCGGGTACGGGGTGGTGCTCACCGCCGCCGCGCTCGGCGGCCTGCTGCGCGAACGGCCGGTGGGCGTCGGTATCGGGCTGGGGATCTCGATTTTCGGTGCACAGCAGCCACTCGGGGGTGACGGCACCGCGCCGTGGGCGTATCTGCTCACGCTCGCGATCGGCGTGGGCTGCTTCCTGCTGTACCGCTGGCAACGGACCTGGGTGCCGCTGGTGGCCGGGATCGTCGCCGTGACGCTGGCCGTCCCCGAGGCCGTCTGGGACTTCACCGGCGGCGAGCTCGCCGGAGCGGTGCTGGTGCTGGTCGCGGGCGCGGTACTGCTCATCGCCTCCGGCCTCGGCCTGCGGCTCGGGAAACACGACTAGGAGTGGACGTCATGCTGGTGCGGGAGATCATGAGCTACCCGGTGAGCTGCCTGCCTCCGGACGCGTCCGTGGCGCACGCGGCGGTCCTGTTGAACGGCAAGGGTTTCGCCGCGGCGCCGGTGGTGGACGCGCGGGACCGGCTGGTCGGGATCGTCAGCGAGACCGACCTGATGACCGCGCATCGCGGGAAGACCGTCGCCGAGGTGATGACCGCGAAGGTGCACACGGTCACCTCGGACACGACGGTGGCCGAGCTGGTGACCCTGTTGCTGCGCAGGGGAGTGCGCAGCGCCCCGGTGGTCGACGGCTACGGCGTGGTCGTGGGCATCGTGGCCCGTCGCGACGTCATGCGCGCGGTCGTCCACGACGACGACCTCATCGCCAAGCAGGTCCGCTACCGGCTGGCGGGCTACTGGGGTGAAGGCCGCCGCTGGGACGTCGAAGCCGACGACGGCGTCGTCACGGTGACCGGCGACTTCCGCGACGAGGGCGAACGCGGCGTGATCCGCGCGCTCGCCGAAATCGTCCCCGGCGTCACCACGGTCAAGACCCGGTTGCGTGGCGCGGTCAGCGTATGCGACCGGATCTCGTGACCAGCGCGGGCGAATGGCGGCATTGGGGTCTTTGGTCCCGGCGCCGGTGGTGCGTTCCGCTCTCCCGTGCGGCGGCGGGCGCGCGTGATGATGCCAGGTATGACGATCGCTGTGCGCGACACCGTGGGACTCACGTCGGCGGAGGCGGCGGCGCGCCTGCGCCGGGACGGCCCCAATCTGCTGCCGCGACCGCGTCGCCGTCATCCGCTGCTCGTGCTCGCCGGCCAGATGGTGCACTTCTTCGCACTCATGCTGTGGGTGGCGGCGGGGCTGGCCATGCTGGCAGGCATGCCGGCGCTGGCCGTCGCGATCGTGGTCGTCGTCCTGCTCAACGGCGCTTTCTCGTTCGCACAGGAGTACCGGGCCGACCGCGCGGCCGAGCGGTTGCGTGATCTGCTGCCGGTGCGGGCCACGGTGCGCCGCGACGGGCGGCCTGCCATCGTCGACGCGGTCGAGCTGGTGGTGGGCGATGTGGTCCTGCTGGAGGCCGGCGACCGGGTCTGCGCCGACTCGGCACTCGTCGAAAGCGGGCGGCTGTCGGTGGACGAGTCGATGCTCACCGGCGAGAGCAAACCGGTGCGGCCCAGCGTCGGCGACGCCGTCTACGCGGGCACCTACGTCACCGAAGGCCACGGCGCCGGGGTGGTGACGGCGACCGGGCCGCGGTCGCGGCTCGCCGGTATCTCGGCGATCACCGAAAGTGCAACCAGGCCGAAAAGCCCGCTCGCGACCCAGCTGCACCGGGTGGTGCGGGTGGTGGCGCTGATCGCGGTCGCGGTGGGGGTCGTGTTCTTTCTCGCCGCGCTGGGTTTGGGTCGTACCAGCACGGAAAGCCTGCTGTTCGCGATCGGGGTGACCGTCGCGCTCGTGCCGGAAGGCCTGCTGCCGACGGTGACGCTGTCGCTGGCGCGCGCGGCGCAGAAGATGGCCAAGCGCAACGCTCTGGTACGGCGGCTGGAGTCGGTCGAGACACTCGGCGCGACGACGTTCATCTGCACCGACAAGACCGGGACACTGACCCGCAACGAAATGTCCGTGGTGCGGGTGTGGACACCCCACGGATTCGTCGAGGTGGCGGGTGAGGGCTATCAGCCGTCCGGTGAGGTTCGGGGCGACCCCGCGGCCGTGCGGGCGCTGGCGGTGCTCGCGGACAGCGCGGCGCGGTGCTCGCCGGACGCGCATGCCGTGGAGCGCGCCGGCCGCTGGAACCCGGTCGGCGACCCGATGGAGGTGGCACTGCATGTGCTCGCCACCCGTGCGAAGGTCGCGGCCCCGCCGCCGCCGCTGACGCGGCACCCGTTCGATCCGCGCCGTCGCCGATCCTCGGTCGCCGACGCGGACGGCCTGCACGTGACCGGTGCGCCCGACACCGTGTTGCCACTGTGCCCGGGCGTTCCGGCAGCGGCAGCGGCAGCGGTCACGTCGATGAGCGAAAGCGGGCTGCGGGTGCTGGCCGTCGCACGGTCCACAAAGGACGAAGAGCGGGACCTGGAGCTGCTCGGGCTGGTCGGCCTCGAGGACCCGCCGCGCCCTGACGTCGGCGCCGCGATCGCCTCCTGCCGCCAGGCAGGCATCAAGCTGGCGATGGTGACCGGCGACCACCCTGGCACCGCTCGCGCGATCGCCGCCGAGGTCGGCCTGCTCGGCGAGCACGCTCTCGTCGTCGAAGGAAAGAACCTGCCAGCCGATGACGTCGCGCTCGGTGAGCTGCTCGACGTCGACGGCGTCGTGATCGCGAGGGTCGCGCCGGAGGAGAAACTACGCATCGCCAGTGTGCTGCAGGCCCGCGGCCACGTCGTCGCCATGACCGGCGACGGGGTCAACGACGGCCCGGCGCTGCGCACGGCCGACATCGGCGTCGCGATGGGCGCGTCCGGCAGCGACGTCGCCCGCGAGGCGGCCGACCTGGTGCTGCTGGACGACCATTTCGGCACCATCGTCTCGGCGATCGAGCTCGGCAGGGCGACCTTCGCCAATATCCGCAGGTTCCTGACCTATCACCTGACCGACAATGTCGCCGAGCTCACGCCGTTCGTGGTCTGGGCGCTCTCCGGCGGCCAGATCCCGCTGGCCATCACGGTTCTGCAGGTGCTCGCGCTGGACATCGGCACCGACCTGCTGCCCGCGCTCGCGCTGGGCGCGGAGCCGCCCAACCGCCGCACCATGACCGGCCCGGCCAGGACAGGCAACCTCATCGACGGCCGCGTGGTCCGCCGCGCGTTCGGCGTGCTCGGGCCAGCGGAGGCGGTCGCGTCGATGCTGGCCTTCGTGGTGGTGCTGACAGTGGGTGGCTGGCAGCCGGGCGCGACCCCGGACGCCACGTTGCTCGCGGTGGCATCGGGAACGGCCTTCAGCGCGATCGTGCTCGGCCAGCTGGGCAACGCCTTCGCGTGCCGCAGTGAGTCACGCTGGATCGGCCGCGTCGGCGTCCGAGGTAACCCGCTGCTCTGGTACGCGATCCTTTTCGAGCTGGCGATGCTGGCGGTCTTCTTGCTCGTGCCCCCGATCCCTGGCCTGCTCGGCGGCGCTCCGCCTACTCCGATCGGGTGGGCCCTGGCCTTGTGCGCGGTCCCCGCTGTCTGGCTCGCGGACACCCTCCACAAGGTGATCCACGCCCGTCTCCGCCGCTGATCACGACACGCCGCCTTTGACGTTCCCCTCGAGCTGAGAGCGGGGTGTGACCGGGTCGGCGAGCGCGGCGAGCACCACGGAGCCGTCGACGGTCTCGTGGTCCATCAAGGCCGCGGCGAGGCGGTCGAGCGCGCGGCGGTGCTCCTGCAGCGTGCGGACCGCGAAGTCCTCGGCGGCGCGCAGCAGGCGGGCGACCTCCTGGTCGACGATCCGCTGTGTCTGCTCGGAATAGCGCTTGGCGAGCGGCTCCATGCCGGGTAGGTACTTGGACTCGCTGGCCGGATAGCCGACCGGGCCGAGCGCGCGGGAGAGGCCGAACTCCGTGACCATCTTCGTGGCGAGCTCCGTGGCGCCCGCGAGGTCGTTCGCCGCGCCGGTCGAGCCCTGCCCGAACACGACCAGCTCGGCCGCGCGCCCGCCGAGGCGGACCGCGAGCAGGTCGTTCAGATAGGCCTCGCTGTAGAGGTGGCGTTCGGCCTCCGGGAGCTGCTCGGTGGCGCCGAGCGCCATTCCGGCGGGCAGGATCGTCACCTTCGCGACCGGGTCGGCGTGCTCGCAGAGCGCGGCGAGCAGCGCGTGGCCGGATTCGTGGACCGCGACGGAATGGCGTTCCTCCGGCAGCAGCGCGTTCGACGTGTCGCGGCGGCCGAGCAGCACGCGATCGCGGGCGGCGCCGAGGTCGGCGGCGGTGATGATCGTGCGGCCGTCGCGCACGGCGTTGATCGCGCCCTCGTTGACCAGGTTGGCGAGGTCTGCGCCGGAGAAGCCGGGCGTGCCGCGCGCGAGTACTTCGAGGTCGACGTCCGGCGCCAGGTGTTTTCCTGCGACGTGTACCGCCAGGATCGCCGCGCGTTCGGCCTGGTTGGGCAGCGGCACGGTGACCTGGCGGTCGAAGCGGCCCGGCCGCAGCAGCGCGGGGTCGAGCGATTCGGGGCGGTTCGTCGCGGCGAGCACGACGATTCCGCTGCTCTGATCGAAACCGTCCATTTCGGACAGAAGCTGGTTGAGGGTCTGCTCGCGCTCGTCGTGCCCGCCGTAGCCACCGCCGGCACCCCGCCTGCTGCCGACCGCGTCGATCTCGTCGATGAAGATGATCGACGGCGCCCGGTCGCGTGCCTCGGTGAACAGGTCACGGACCCGCGACGCGCCGACACCGACGAACATCTCCACGAACGCGGAGCCGGTCACCGACAGGAACGGCACACTCGCCTCGCCCGCGACGGCCCGCGCGATGAGCGTCTTGCCGGTGCCGGGCGGGCCGACCATGATCACCCCGCGCGGTCCTTTGGCGCCCGCCGCGGCGTAGCGGCCGGGGTCGCGCAGGAAGTCGACGATTTCGCTGACCTCCTGCTTGACGCCCTCGTAGCCCGCGACGTCGGCGAACCGGGTGGTCGGCCGCTGCGCCTCGATGATCTTCGCCTTCGACCGGCCGAAGCCGCCGATCCCGCCTGCGAGCGACCGCTGCGCCTGCCTGCCGGACCAGAACAGCAACCCGAAGATCAGCAGCATCGGCAGGAAGGCCAGCAGCGAGCTCAGCCACGAGGTGGACGACGCACGTGCGCCGGTGATCGCGATGCCCTTGGCCTGCAGCTTCCCTTCGAGCTGGCCGCTGCCCAGCGCGGTCGGCAGCTGGCTGGTGAACGCGGTCCCGTCATGCAGATTGCCGGTCACCGTGCCGAGGTCGTCGATCTTGACCGAGGCCACCTGTCCGCCGTCTACTTTGGACAGGAAGTCGGTGTAGGACAGCGGCGGCGTGGACGGCGCCCAGAGGCTGGGCAGGAAGATCAGTGCGCAGGTGACCAGCACGCCGATCCACAACAGCCAGCCGCGCCAGCCTGGCGTCGCGGGCGGTTGCGGCTTCGGCGGCGGATCCGGTGGCGGGCCCGGCTTCGCCGCTCGCGACATGGCCGGTCCCTCAGTGGCTCTGGAAGCGCGGTTCCGGCACGCCCAGCGGCCGCAGCACCTCGGCGGTGTCGCGTCGTGGCGTCGCGGGCAGCGGGTCCGCGTTGATCGGAGCCCAGCCGATGCGCAGCACCATCTGCGGGTAGTTGCCGCCGGAAACCTGGTCTCGGACCGTTTCCCTGATGTTCGCGATCTCCAGCGGCTCGGTCAGCGGGCTGCTCGACAGCCCGCAGCCGGTCGCGGTCAGCAGCACCGCACTGGTCGCTTCCCCGGCACGCAGCCGGGACAGCCGGTCGTCGGATGAGGTGGAGAGCACCAGCAGCGTGGTCGTGTCGGGCTCGTCGCCGGTGTCCGGCTGCCGGATTCCCGGGTCGGCGAAGCCACGGCCGGGGATCGCGCCAGGGCTCTCGTCCTGGTGCGGGGTGTTCGCCGACGGGACGCCGTCTCCCGCGTAGTGACGGCCACTCCACGCCGCCAGCTCGATCCGGTACGCGGGGTCGGCCGCGTGCTGGGCAGCGGCCTGCCGGATCGCCTCGACCAGCCGGTCCCGGGCGGAGTCACTGGCGGCGCGCACGATGGCGCCCTCGTCGGCGGCGCGGCGCGCCATCGTCTCGAGGTGTACCGAGGGGACCGGCCACGAGCTGTAGCGGCGCCGGTCGGTGCGGCGGCGGGGGATCGCGGCGGCGAGCTCGATGTCGTACTGGGTCGGCTCGTGCCGGTGCAGGCTGATGGACGCCAGGTGATCGGGCTCCGCCGGGTTCGGCAGGCGCCGCACCTCGGTTCGCCAGCCCAGCGCGGCGAAGGCGACGCGCAGGTGGTGCAGCGTGGCACCGCAGCTGAGCAGCAGGTCGCGTTCGTCAGGGTCGGTCTCGGCGAGATGGCGTCCGCTGTCGGCGTACAGGTGGATGGTGTGGTCGCCGACGCGCCACCGCCACGGCTGCGAGTTGTGCACCGAGGGCGCGCGGCAGGCGAGCGCCACCGCCGCTTCGACGGTGAAGTCGTCGGGGAGTCCGTGGTCCATGGGGAACCTGCCTCGAAGGTCGGCTGCGATTTCCTTCGAATCTGTCATCGCGGTCTGTGCCGGGGCAGGGCCGTTGTGCCCCAGTCTTCGAGACCTTCGTTCCTCGCCGAGGCCGCCGTTCCCGGCGGAACGTGTGGGGCGGAGGTGACGAACGATGAGCGTGCAGAAACGGATCAAGCTCGCGATGTTCGCCGGGCTGATCGCGGTGAGCGCCTACGCGGGCGCGGCAGGCCTGATCACCGGCGAGCTCGACCTGGGCGCGGTGGTCAACGGCAGGCTTCCCTTCCACAGTCCGGTTTTCGCCGGGATCGCGCTCGCGCTGGCGGTGGGGCTGCCGATGACGGTCGCCGCGCACCGGGCCGCGACGGACGTCGAGGGCTATCAGGGCGCCACGGTGATCGCCGGCGTCATGCTGATCGGCTGGATCGTCGTCGAACTCGCGTTCGTCCGGACGTTCAGCTGGCTGCAGCCGGTGTGCGTGCTGGCCGGGTTCGCACTCGTGCTGGCAGGGAAACCGGCCAGGCGGACGACAGTGGCGAGAGGCGGCCGATGATGCGGGCGATCGTGGTGTTCGAATCGATGTTCGGCAACACCGAACAGGTGGCCCGCGCCATCGCGGACGGGCTGTCCGACCATGCCGAGGTCGAGATCGTGAACGTGGACAACGCCTCGGGCGACCTCGCCGGGGTCGACCTGCTCGTGGTGGGTGGTCCCACGCACGTGCACGGCCTGAGCCGTCCGTCGTCAAGGGACGCGGCGCGGGAACAGGCCGAAGACGGGATCCGGTCCACGGAGACCGGTCTGCGTGAATGGCTGAAGACCTTGCGCGGGCCGAAAGGCGTCGCCGCGGCGACGTTCGACACCCGGCTGGACAAACCGGCCTGGCTCACCGGTTCGGCGGCGAAGGGCGCCGCGAAAGCGCTCCGGCGGTCCGGCTGCCGGGTGATCGCCTCACCGGTGAGCTTCTTCGTCGACCCGGCGAACGTGCTGCTGCAAGGCGAGCGCGAGCGCGCTCGCGAATGGGGCGGCGCACTGGGTAAGGCACGCGGCCACGCCCGGCACGACAACCGGAGATGAACCGAGAAAGGGAGTGGCACCAATGAAAGCGCAGCCCGGTGACTGGCTGGTCGTCAAAAGCCCGGTGATCGAACGCCCGGAGCAACGGGCCCACATCCTCGAGGTCCATTCCACGGACGGCTCACCGCCGTACCTGGTGAAATGGACCCACGACGACCATGAGTCGCTCGTCTTCCCCGGCCCGGACGCGATCGTGCTCACCGAATCCGAGCTGCTGGCCGCCGACCGTGCCCAGCGCGAGCGGATCACCGCGATGCAGCATGCGATCGTTTCAGCGAACGGTCACGGATAGCCCGCAGCATCGCCCGTGCGGCGATATGGGCGGCAGGCTTGACGAGGTGCCAGTACCAGCTCGCCTGCCGCCTGCTCGGCGCGTCGGTGACGGCGACCCTGGTCTCGAAGGTCACCAGGCTCGACGCGTCGCCGTGCGGGCGGACCGCGAACGACAGCGCGATGGTGCCGCTGCGCGGGCGTGAGTACGTGGCGAACTCGTCCGGCGTCACCTCATGCCACTCGACATACGGGGTCCAGAACCGGCCGGCGGCGCCGAGCGCGATCTCCTCGCCGGGGTGCTCGCCGAGCAGGGTCCATTGCCTGCCGACCAGTATCTCGTCGAAGGTGGCGAACGGCCTGCCGTCACGCAGCTTGCCCGGCAGGTCCCGTGCCCAGACGAGCAGGTGCAGCAGCGGCGAATCCAGGTCGTCGGGCCGGAGCAGCCCGACGGCCTCGTAGACGGCCTCAGGTGGCGCGGCCACGATCAGGTGCTCACGCAGGCCGAGGTCGGGATGCGGGACGAATTCGTCCATTAAGGACTGACTGGGTTTCTCCGGCATCCGACCAGCCTTTCGGCAATCGGCACCGGCCGGAAGGGTCCAACGTCCCTGCGGGGCGGGACGCGCGGCACTGCCGGTACGGCGGGGCGTGGCAGCAAGCTGGGAAGCGGAACATCCGCACTGATCGGACGGTGATCGCGGTGACAGGCAGCCCGGTGGTCGTGGGCGTCGACGGTTCGCCGGAGGCGCGGTGGGCGGCGAAGTGGGCCGCGCGCGACGCGGTACTGCACGGCCGCCCGCTGCGGCTGGTGCACGCCTACCTCATCCCCGCTCAGGCCTATCCGCATGTGCACCGGCCCGCCACGGCGTTCCGGGCGACCATGCGCCGCGCGGGCGGTGTCCTCCTGCGCGAGACCGAGCGGGCGGTGCTGGCCGCCGAACCCGCCGTCGAGGTCGAAACCTCGCTGCGTGAAGGCGACACCCGCGTCGTGCTGATCGACGAGTCCCGGTACGCCGCCGCGGTCGTGCTGGGCTCCAGAGGGCTGAAAGGCGCAGGCAGGCTGCTGCTGGGCTCGGCGGGACTGGCGGTCGCGGTGCACGGGCACTGCCCGGTGGTCGTCGTGCGCGCCGACCGCGAGGATCGCGGCCCGGTGGTGGTCGGCGTGGACGGCTGGCCCGAAGCCGCCGCCGCGGTCCGGTTCGCCTTCCACGAGGCGTCCTCGCGAGGCACGGGTGTGACGGCACTGCGGACCTGGGCGGGTCTGCGCCCGGCCGGGCGCGGCGGGTCGGCGGCCGAGCATGAGCGCGAACGGGAATCGCTGGCCGAGCAGGTGGCGGGCATAGCCGCGGAGTTCCCTGGGGTGCCGGTCGACTGCGTCGTCGTCAGGGGCAAACCGGGAAAGACACTGCTCGAGTACGGCGAGCACGCCCGGCTGATCGTCGTCGGATCACGCGGGCACGGCGGGCTCGCCGGGTTGCTGACCGGGTCCACCAGCCAGGAGGTCGCGGCGGACGCGCAATGCCCGGTCGCGGTGGTCCGCACGTTCCCCGCGCGGAAAGAGGTCCGCGCGGCGCGAGTAGAGCGAAGGAGAGACGAGATGGACGAGCGGGAGAAGGCGCGGGCCGGACAGGAAGCCCGGCAGGTGGCAGGCAAGCAGGCGCGTGGCACGGCGGAACTCGCCGACCTCGCCATCAAGCGGTACGTCGCCGCCCAGCAGTTCCACGATCGGGAGGCGGTCGCCGACGAGCCCACTCCGGACGAAACGCCATGAGGAAGCCACCCGGCGAGGTGCTGCTGCTCGCCGCGGTGACGGTGTTGCTGGCCGCGGGCGCGCTCGCCCGGATCCACGCGAGCGCCCCCGCGACGATCCTCTGGGCTGCGGCGACCGGCGTGATGCTGGTGCCCGCCGTCGTCTGGGTCGTCGCCGACCTGCGTGCGGGCCGGTGGGGAGCGGATGTGCTCGCGGTGCTCGCGCTCGGCGGCACGGTCGCGGTCGGGGAGTACCTCGCCGGTGCGATCATCGCGGTGATGATCGGCACCGGGCGGGTGCTGGAAGGCGCGGCGCAGCGCCGCGCGGGCCGTGATCTGTCCGGGTTGCTGGCCAGGGCGCCCAACCGGGCCCATCTTCGGCGCGGTGATCGCGTCGAGACCGTCGAAATCGCGGCAGTGCGGGCGGGGGACCGCGTCGTCGTGCTGCCCGGCGAGGTCGTGCCCGTGGACGCGGTGGTGCTCGGCGACGCCGTGTTCGACGAATCCGCGCTGACCGGGGAAGCCGCCCCGGTCACCAGGGTGGACGGCGAGACCGTGCGCAGCGGCGTGGTCAACGCCGGCGTCGCGATCGACCTCCGTGCCTCGGCGACCGCCGAAGCCAGCACCTATGCCGGGGTCATCCGGCTGGCCGAGCAGGCCGCCGCGAACACCGCGCCGGTGGCCAGGCTGGCCGACCGGATCGCCGTGTGGTTCCTGCCCGCCGCGCTGCTCATCGCCGCCGTGGCGTGGCTGGCCACCGGCGATCCGGAGCGCGCGGTCGCGGTGCTGGTCACCGCGACGCCATGCCCGCTGCTGCTGGCCGTGCCGGTCGCCATCACCGGCGGGATGTCGCGGATGTCGCGGTCGGGTGTGGTGGTCAAGGGCGGTGCCGCGCTGGAGCTGCTGGGCCAGGTCAGGACACTGGCCATGGACAAGACCGGCACGGTGACCGCCGGTCGGCCGGAGGTCACCGACATCGTCTGCGCGCCCGGCGTCACACCGGAGGACGTGCTCGCCGACGCCGCCGGGATCGAGTTGTACTCACCACATGTGCTGGCCGGAGCGGTGCAGCGCGCGGCCCGCCGCGCCGGGGTCGAACCCGCGCACGCCGAGTCGGTCGCCGAGACGCCGGGTCGTGGCGCCACCGGCACGATCGGCGGGCGAACGGTGCGCGTCGGACGGCTCGACGCGGCGAAACCGTTGCCGGACTGGGCAAGCGGTGCCGCCCGCCGGGGCAGGCTGGACCTCGCGTCGGTCATCTGGGTCGAAAGCGATGGCGAGCTCGCCGCCGCCTTGCTCGTGCGTGACCGCGTCCGGCCCGACTCCGCCCGCACCATCCGGCGGCTGCACGCGGCCGGACTGACCCGTCTTGTGCTGCTCACCGGCGACCGCGTCGACAACGCCACCGAGGTCGCGGGCCTGCTCGGCCTCGACGAGGTCCGCGCCGACGCGAGCCCTGCCGACAAGATCGCGCTGGTCAGCGCCGCTCGCGAAACCGGCGTGACCGCGATGGTCGGCGACGGCGTCAACGACGCGCCCGCGCTCGCCGCCGCGGACATCGGCATCGCGCTGGGCTCACGCGGGTCGACCGCCGCCGTGCAGGCCGCGGACGCGGTCATCGTCGACGACCGCATCGACCGGCTCGCCGACGCCGTCGAGATCGCCCGCCGGTCCCATGGACTGGCGGTCCAGAGCGCGCTCGCGGGCACCGTGCTGTCGTTGCTCGCGATGGGTGCCGCCGCCGCGGGCTGGCTGGTGCCGGTCGCCGGGGCGCTCGTGCAAGAAGCCATCGACGTCGCGGTGATCGTCAACGCGCTGCGTGCGCTGCGCGGCCCGCTCCGGCGGCGCCACGCGAGCCCGGACGCGCTGCTGCACCGCTTCGCTGCCGAGCACGAGACCCTGCTGCCCACCCGGATCGCGGTGCGCCAGGCGGCCGACGCGCTCTCCCGTGGCGTGGGGTCCGAAGTGGACAGTGCGGTCCGGCGGGCGTACCGGCTGGTCGTCGATGACCTCCTGCCGCACGAGCTGGCCGAAGAGACTCAGCTCTACCCGGCTCTCGCCGGGGTGCTCGGCGGCCCGGAAGGCACCGTCACGATGAGCCGCGAGCACGCGGAGATCGAACGCCTGGTCCGCCGGATCGGCAGGCATCTCGGCGAATCACCGGCGGGCATCCAGCCGGACCAGGTCGACGATCTGCGCGCCACCCTCTACGGCCTCGACGCCGTCCTCACGCTGCATTTCGCACAGGAGGAAGAGGCCTACTTCACCCTCACCACGGAACCGGAGGCCGGACATGACACGTCCCCAGCTCGCTGAACTCGGACTGAACACCGGCAAGAAAGCCAGGCTGCACCGCATCCTGCACGAACACGGCCTGCGCAACGGCACGGCGTTCTTCCTGCCCTACGACCAAGGGCTCGAGCACGGGCCACGTGACTTCTTCGCGAACCCGCTGTCGAGCGATCCACGCTATATCGTCAAACTCGCCGTCGAGGGCGGGTTCAACGGCATCGTCCTGCAGGTAGGGCTCGCCGAAAAGTTCTACTGGGACTACGCGGGCGAGATCCCGCTGGTGCTCAAGCTCAACGGCAAGACCGACATCCCGTCCGACGAGCGCGCACTCTCACCGCTGCACGCGACCGTCGAGGACGCGGTGCGGCTCGGTGCGGACGCGGTCGGTTACACGCTCTATGTCGGCACCCCGGCCCAGGAGCGCGATTTCGAGCAGTACCAACAGGTTCGGGCGGACGCGCACCGACTGGGGATGCCGCTTGTCGTGTGGGCGTACCCACGTGGTTCGGCGATCGAAGGCAAGGGCGGCAAGGATTCCTTCTACGCCGTGGACTACGCCGCGCGTACCGCCGCCGAGCTTGGCGCCGACGTGGTGAAGGTGAACTTCCCGCACCCGGAGAAGCGCACCGGTGTCCAGCCGGACTACGAAGCGGAGTTCACCTCACAGCAGGCGATCGATGCCGTGGTCAGGTCGGCGAACCGCACGTTGCTGCTGGTCTCCGGCGGCACCAAGGCCGGTGACGAGGCCATGCTCGACAAGGCGCGCGAGTCGATGGAAGCGGGAGCCACCGGGCTGATCTTCGGCCGCAACGTCTGGCAGCGCGAGCACGACGAATCCCTGCGCTTCGTCGCCTCACTCCGCGAAATCCTCGCCAAGTACCCGTCCCGGTGAAAGGGCTCGTGAGCGTTGCGGGCGGTTCTATTGGCCGGAAAGTCAAACGTGGCGTCCAGGTCGTCGTGGGGTCGTGAGTGGTACGGCCGGTTCTAACCGGTCTAAACACTCACGACCCCTGGTCTCGCGTGGCCAGACCGTGGACGAGGGGTTCCCCCGCTGCACCCAACGCAGCAGGGTTACCACTCGCAGCCCGTCCGAGCCTCACCAAGTGAAGACCCCGCCGGTCTGCCCGGAGCACGCCACATTTGCCCTTCCCCTCAAATAACCGCCCGCAACGCTCACGACCCCTTGAGTGGGGTTTCCCAGTCGACCGCCAGGTCGGGCGAACCATCGGTGATCGTCAGGTGCAGGGTTGCCGTGGTCGCCGTGACCGAGACGGTGGCTTCGGTCGCGTAGTCCAGCGCCGCGAGCTCTGCCCGCAGCATGGCGAGGAGCTGGTCCTGGGCGGATTCCTCGCTGAGAGTGTCCACCGGGCCGATGAACTCCAGCGCGGGCGTGAATCCGAGATCGTGGGAGCTCTCTTTGACCACGTCGCTGACTTTGGCGCGCAGGCCTTCGAACAGCTGTGTCGGGCGGAGGTCGAAGATCGCCGTGCGCAGGTTACGCACGATGTGGTCGGTCTCGTCGATGAGCGGCCGTAGTGCGGCAGCGCGGTCCGGATGCCGTGCGGCTGCCGACGAGAGGGCCATGCCGAGCGCGAACACGCGCTGGATGGTGGAATCCTGCAGGTCGGCGGCCAGCCTGCTCTGCTCCTCGCGCAGCGCGAGTTCTCTGGTGTTCTCCAGGATGTTGCCGCGCATGCGGTTCACGGCGGTGCCGATGGCGGTGAGCTCACGGGGGCCGTCGGCGTCGATCGGGCGGTCGTAGTCGCCGTCGGCCACCGCGCGGATCTGGCCGAGCAGCCTGCCCAGCGGGCGGGCCAGCACCTGGTGCAGCAGGGGGATGGCTGCCACGGCGGTCAACACGGCGAGCATCATCGACGAGATCGCGACGATGTTCGCTGTCCGCTGTGCCGACGAGATCCGGTCCACCTGCTGGGCGGTCAGCTCGGTGGTCCTGGTTTCGAGTGCGGTCAGACGCTGCCGAAGCGTGTCGAACAGCTCTTTTCCCTGCACCGTCAACGTGGTGAGTTGATCCGCGCTGAGTGTTCCGGCGCGCCGGGCGGCGATTTCCGGAGCCGCGGCCCCTGAATGCCAGGCGCCTGCGGCTGCCTCCACGTCGCGGAGCGCCGTGGCCGCCTGCTCATCCGAGCCGAGCAGATCGTGCAGCCGGGCTCGTTGGCGGAGCGCGGCGGCTTGGCCGTCGTCGTACGGTCGCAGGAACTCCGGGTCGTTCGTCAGCAGGTAGCCGCGTTGCCCGGTTTCCTGGTCCACGTAAGCCTTGCCGAGGGCGGCAGCGGCCTGCTGGGCGGGCAGCAGGCGGTCACTGAACTCGCGCACGGCACTGGCGACCGACGCCCTGGCGAGAACGGTGACAGCCGATGACAGGACCAATAGCCCGACCAGGAGGGCGATCACCATCCAGGTCACCGAGTGCAGGGTCCGGCGGCCGATCCTGTTGCTCACGTGCTCTCCCGTCCTCGGCTTTCGACCATAGAGGGAGTTCCGGTCCTCCGGTGCCGCGACTTTGGTCCCTTTCCGGACCGCTGGAAAACGGCGCACGGTGAAGACCCAACCGACAGGGAGGTCGTCATGCACGAGAAGCGCTGGACCGTCGACATCTTCATCGACGAGCACGAGAACCGCACCAGAGCCAAGGCTCGGTTGCACAACCAGGACGAGACCGGGCTGGTGGGCATCGGTACCGCGCGGCTGAACCCGGCGGACGTCAACGTCCCCGAGATCGGCGATGAGCTCGCCGTTGCCCGCGCGCTCAACGAACTCGCCCACCGCCTGCTCGACGCCGCCGCCGACGATCTCGAAGGCGTCACCCGCCAGCCGGTGCACCTGGAGCGCTGACCCGGGACGAAGGCCCGGGCGTGCAGGGACTTTGGGCCGCATCCGGGTCGCCCGCGCCCGAGTGAGCATGACGGGAAGCCGTCACCGACCCAGGGAGGAACCCGATGAGCGACGTACGCGGTTTGGCCGAGATCAGCGCAGCCGACGCGGAATCCGCAGGCGGGAAAGGCGCGAACCTCGGTGAGCTGATCGCGGCAGGCTTCGAGGTTCCCGGCGGCTTCGTGCTCCTGCGTGAGGGCTACTGGAAGTCGATGGAACAGGGCGGCGTCCGCGCCGAGATCGCTGATCTGCACGCCAAAGCACTGGCGAATGCCGATGACGACGAGCAGCTCACCGTGGCCTGCGCGAGCCTGCGTGACCTGGTGCGCGAAGCGGGGCTTTCCGACGAGCTCCGGGACGCCACGGTGAACGCCTACCGGGAGCTCGGTGAGGACGTCATCGTCGCCGTGCGCTCGTCGGCCACCGGTGAGGACGGCGCGGAGGCCTCGTTCGCCGGGATGAACGCCAGCTTCACCAACGTCCACGGCGAGGACATGCTCGCCGAACGGATCGTCGCCTGCTGGATGTCGTTGTTCTCACCGCGCGTGATCTCTTATCGCGCGAGCCGAGGGTTCACCGGCGAACCGGCGATCGCGGTCGTGGTGCAGCGGATGATCCCGGCCGACCGCGCCGGGGTCATTTTCACCGCGGACCCGCGCACCGGCGAACGCGGCCAGGTGGTGATCGAAGCGGTGCTCGGGCAGGGCGAAGCCATCGTCAGCGGCGCGGTCGAGCCGGACACCTACGTCGTCGCGAAGGACGACCTGCGGGTGGTCTCGGCCAGGATCGGCCACCAGAGCCACAAGATCATCGCCGAGGTCGGCGGGGGAGACGTGAAGGTCGACCTCGCCCCGCAGGCGGGCAGGCGGCGGGTGCTCGACGACACGACCGTGCTCGAGCTCGCCAGGATCGCGACCAGGGTCGAGGATCACTACGGCATCCCGCAGGACCTCGAGTTCGCGTTGGCGGAGAACAAGATCTGGCTCGTCCAGTCACGGCCGATCACGACACTGCCCGCGGCGAAGACGTCCGGCGAGGCCTTGGTGACCGGACTCGCCGCCTCGCCTGGCGAAGGCAGCGGGCGCGTCCGGGTGCTGCACGACCCCGTCGAGGCGAAGCACCTGCTCGACGGTGAAGTGCTCGTGGCGCCCATGACCAACCCCGACTGGGTGCCCGCCATCCGCCGTGCCGCGGCGGTGGTCACCGACGGCGGCGGCATGACCTGTCACGCCGCCGTCGTCGCCCGTGAGCTGGGTGTGCCTTGCGTTGTCGGCACCGGCGACGCCACCAGGGTGCTGGCCGACCGTGACCTGGTCACCGTCGACGGCACCACCGGCGAGGTACGGGCGGGCGCGAAGCAGGCACCCGCCCGTACCGAGCCCGTCGCCGCGCCGGTCGCACCCGAAGCGATCGGAACCAAGCTCTACGTCAACCTGGCCATGCCCGATCACGCCGAAAGCGTTGCCGCGCAGGCTGTCGACGGCGTCGGGTTGCTGCGCGCGGAGTTCCTGCTGACCGAAGCGCTCGGCGGCCGGCATCCCCGTGACCTCATCGCACACGGCGAGGAAGAGTCCTTTGTGGACGCTATGGCTGCCTCGCTGCTGCGGATCACCAAGGCGTTCGGCACACGCCCGGTCGTCTACCGCGCGACCGACCTGCGCACCAACGAGTTCCGCGGGCTGGCGGGTGGCGAGGCTTACGAGCCGGTCGAGAGCAACCCGATGATCGGCTACCGCGGCTGCTTCCGCTACGTGCGAGAGAAGGACCTCTTCGACCTCGAGCTGCGGACGCTGGCCCGCGTCCGTGAACAGACGCCGAACCTGCACCTGATGATCCCGTTCGTGCGCACCAAGTGGGAGCTGGAAGCGTGCCTCGAACTGGTCGACGCGAGCCCGCTTGGCCGCCAGCGCGGCCTGCACCGGTGGATCATGGCCGAGGTGCCGTCGGTGGTGCACTGGCTCCCCGAGTACGTGGGCCTGGGCATCGACGGGGTGTCGATCGGCAGCAACGACCTGACCCAGCTCATGCTCGGCGTCGACCGGGACTCCGCCCAGTGCGCGGAACTGTTCGACGAGGCCGACCCCGCGGTGCTCGACGCGATCGACGAGATCGTGACCACGGCGCGCAACCTCGGCATCACCTCTTCGCTGTGCGGCCAGGCGCCGTCGACGAAGCCCGGTTTCGCCGAACACCTCGTGCGGTTCGGCATCACATCCATCTCCGTCAACCCAGACGTGATCGGCTCCGCGCGCGCGGCCATCGCCTCTGCGGAGCGACGTCTTCTCCTGGAGAACCTCCGATGAGCAACGTGATCGAGATTTCGGGCCTGCACAAGGCGTTCGGCCGCACGCAGGCACTCAACGGGCTCGACCTGACCGTACGGGCCGGCGAGGTGCACGGCTTCCTCGGGCCGAATGGCTCCGGCAAGACCACGACCATCCGCCTGCTGCTCGGCCTGCTCCGTGCGGACTCCGGCACCATGCTCATGCTGGATGGCGACCCCTGGCGCGACGCCGTGTCCCTGCACCGGCGGCTCGCTTATGTGCCAGGTGAGGTCTCGCTCTGGCCGAACCTCACCGGTGGCGAGGTGATCGACCTGCTCGGCAGGCTCCGCGGTGGCCTCGACCCGAAGCGCCGCGAGAAGTACCTCGGGCTCTTCGACCTCGACCCCACGGTGAAGGGCCGGGCGTACTCCAAGGGCAACCGCCAGAAGGTCGCGGTCGTCGCCGCGCTGGCGTCCACAGTGGACCTGCTGCTGCTCGACGAACCCACCGCGGGCCTCGATCCGCTGATGGAAGAGACGTTCCGCGAGTGCATCAGGGAGGAACGCGACCAGGGACGCACGATCCTGCTGTCGAGCCACATCCTCGCCGAAGCGGAAGCGCTGTGCGACCGGGTCAGCATCATCCGCGAGGGCCGCACGGTCGACACCGGCAGCCTCGCCGAGCTCCGCCACCTCACCCGGACCTCGATCACCGCCCAGCTCGCCACACCGCCGGACGGCCTGGCGACGCAGCGCGGCGTGCACGAGTTCACGGTGGACCGCGACCAGGTCCGGATGAGCGTCGACAACACCGAGCTGGACTCGGTGCTGGCCAGCCTGAGCGCACGCGGGGTGCGCAGCCTGACCAGCCAGGCGCCCACGCTCGAAGAACTGTTCCTGCGGCACTACAAGGCCTCGTGATGAACGCACTCACCGGAACCGGCGCGCTGATCCGCCTGGCGCTGCGCCGTGATCGCATCAGGATGCCGGTATGGATCCTGGTCTTCGCCGTCTCGACCATCGGCGCGGCCGCGGCCACCGCCGGCCTCTACCCGACGGCGGCGTCCCGTATCGAATTCTCGACCAGCGCGAACGCCGTCCCGGCGCTGGTCGCGCTGTACGGGCCGATCTACGACCCGGCCTCACTCGGCGCGGTCTCGATGCTGAAGCTGACCGCGTTCGGCGCGGCGCTCGTGGCACTGCTGACCATCCTCACGGTCGTCCGGCACACCAGGGCCGAAGAGGAGGCCGGTCGGCACGAACTGCTGGGCGCCGCCGAGGTCGGCCGGTCCGCGCCGCTGGCGGCGGGCCTGGTCGCGGCGGCGTTGAACAGTTTCCTCATCGGCGCGGTCACCGCCGTCGGCCTGATCCTGATCGGGCTGCCCGTCGGCGGTTCGCTGACCGAAGGGCTCGGCTGGACGTTCGCCGGGTTCACCTTCGGCGCGCTCGCCGCGGTGACCGCGCAGCTGAGCAAGACCAGCCGCGTCGCGTCCAGCCTCGCGATCACCGCACTGGGCGCGGCCTACTTCCTGCGTGCCGTCGGCGATTCGGCTGGACCGGAATGGCTTTCGTGGCTGTCGCCGATCGGCTGGGTCCAGCAGGTGCGCCCGTTCGCGGGCGACCGATGGGCCCTGCTGCTCATCCCACTCGCGGTGACGGCGGCGCTGACGGTACTGGCCGTACGGCTGGCCCATCGGCGTGACGCCGGCGCCGGCCTGATCGCCGAACGCACCGGCCACGCGCACGCCGGCCGCGGCCTGCGCGGAGCCTGGGGGCTCGTATGGCGGCTCAACCGAGGCGGTCTGCTCACCTGGACCTCGGTGTTCCTGCTGCTGGGACTCGTCTGCGGGAACATCGCGTCGAGCGTCGGCGATTTCCTCGGCAACGACCGCGCCAAGGAGTTCATCGCGGCGCTGGGCGGGGAAAAGGGGATCGCGGACTCGTTCCTCGCCGCGGAGTTCGGCGCGATGGGCGTGATCGCGTCCGTGTACGCCATCCTGGTCGTCATCCACCTGCACACAGAGGAACGTGGGCTCAAGGTCGAATTGCTGCTGGCCACCGGGCTGTCCCGTACCCGGCTGATGGGTGTGTACCTCGCCTTCGCGCTGGCGGCGAGTGTTCTGCTGGCCGCGGTCGTCGGCGCGAGTGCCGGTGTCATGTACGGCCTGCAGATCGGCGACGTCGGGGGACAGGTGCCCCGGTTGCTCGGCGCCGCGCTGGCCCCGTTGCCCGCGGTCTGGGCGATGGCCGGACTGGCCGCCGCGCTCTTCGGCTTCCTGCCCCGGTGGCTGGCCGTCGCGTGGGCCGCGCTGGTCGGGTTCCTGCTGCTCGGCGAGTTCGGCGTGCTGCTCCGTGCCCCGCAGTGGGTGCTGAACCTGTCGCCGTTCACCCACCTGCCCAAACTTCCCGACGTCACGGTGACCTTCAGCCCGCTCGTCTGGCTCACCGCACTCGCGGTGCTGCTCACCGCGGCGGGCGTGGCCGGATTCCGCCGACGCGACATCAACGCCGTCTGAAACCGAAGGAGAAAACGATGAGCGACCACCGGCTGATCCGCACCGTGATGAAGACGAACGTGGCCACGGTCCGCCGTGACACCCCGTTCAAGGCGATCACGGTGCTCCTGACCTCATGGGGCGTCAGCGGGGCTCCCGTCCTCGACGCGGACGACAAGGTCGTCGGCGTGGTCACCCAGGGCGACCTGCTCGAGCGCAAGGCCAAGCATGGGCCTTTCCGTTCCTGGCGTGCCCGGCGGAAGGCGACGGGCGCCACCGCGGCCGATCTCATGACCACCCCGGCGATCATCGCCCGCGAGGACATGAACGTCGCCGAGGCCGCCCGGCTCATGGAGGAGCGCAAGGTCCACCGCCTGCCGGTGGTGGACGCCGAAGGCAAGCTGACCGGCATCGTCGGCCGCGCCGACCTGCTGCGCGTGTTCCTGCGCCGGGATGACGAGATCAGGGCGGAAGTGCGTGACGAGGTGATCCTGCGGGAGATGTGCGTCGACCCGGAGACGCTGTACGTGGCCGTGCTCGACGGCGTGGTTTCGCTCAGCGGCGAGCTGGAGCGCAGGAGCATGATCCCGGTGGTCGTCGCGCTCGTGCGGCGGGTGGACGGCGTGGTCGACGTCAAGCAGCGCCTGACCTTCAAGATGGACGACACGCACGTCGACCCGATGGCGCCCACCAACATCGGCGTGCTCGGTGCCTTCCGGCAGCAACACTGAGAGCCAGAGGCCGGACCACTCGACGGTGCTTGGCGAAGTCCTTTGTGGACATAACTGGATGTGTCGCCGGTTCCCTGCCCTTATTGCCGGTGATCGGAGTGCCGGTCGGAGTCGTCGTGCCCGCCCATCATGAACAGCATCATCAGCGGGCAGGCCAGCGCGAGCAGGCCGACCAGGATCGTCTGCACCGGCACACCGGCGAATGTCAGGCCGACGATGAGGATGGCCAGCGCGATCGCGTACAACGGCAGATTTTGTCGTTTCATGGCGTCGCCTCCTTCGGGGCACCGTCCAGCTTCTGCCCATGGGCGCTCGGCTGATGAGTGCCGCACGTCCCGGGGCGGGAAGCCGAAAGACCCACATTCCGGCAGGCATAGGTCCCTACCCCTGCCGGGTATCCGGCGCGCACGCTCGGGCAGGTCTGGGCGATCGGGTGAGGGAGTCCGCCATGAGCACAGCCGACATCGCGGTGCTGGTGGCCGCCGTCGCCGTCATCGCCGGACTGGGCTGGTATTTCTTCGGCCCCCGCACCGCGGGCATGGCCCGGCTGGCCGATGGTGTGCAGCGGGCCGAGATCACGGTGCGCGGCGGGTTCCGGCCCGACACCGTCCGGGTGCGCCAGGGCGTGCCACTCGAACTGGTCTTCGACCGTCAGGAAAGTGGCGACTGCACGTCCCGGGTGGTGTTCGGTGACCTCGGTGTCGGCGCCGCGCTTCCCGCGTTCTCCCGCACCACCGTCCGGCTCGACCCCGCACGGGCCGGGTCGTTCGGGTTCGCCTGCGGGATGAACATGATCCACGGAACGCTCGTGATCGAACCCGGCGACGACTCCGCGACCCCGGAAAAACCCGCTGTGGCACAGGCGTCACCGGTTCGCGACGCCGCCGACGAGGAAGCCGTGCAGGCCCGTGAGCGGCGCGCGGAGATCGGCGACCTGACCCGTCGGGTGATCGTGGGCGCGATCCTGACCCTGCCCGTCCTGTTCGCCGTGATGGCGCACGAGCTGTTCGGTGCGGACTGGATTCCGGGGCTGCTGCTCGACCACTGGGTGCAGTTCGCCCTCATCACCCCGGTGATGGTTTACACGGGATGGCCGATCCACCGCACCGGCTGGCTCATACTGGCCCACCGTTCCGCGGACATGAACAGCCTCATCACACTCGGCACGGTGGCCGCGTACGGCTACAGCCTCGTCGTCACGGTGGCACCGGGCCTGCTCCCCGCGGACCTCCGCGAGGTGTACTTCGAAGCGGTCGGCGTCATCCTCACCCTGATCCTGCTCGGCAGGCTGCTCGAAGCCCGTGCCAAAGCCGGTACCGGAGAAGCCATCCGCGCCCTGCTCGGCTTGCGCGCCCGCACCGCACGCGTCGTGCGTGACGGAGCCGAAGCCGAGATCGGCGTCGACGAGGTACTGGTCGGTGACGAGGTGGTCATCCGGCCAGGCGAGAAGATCCCCGTCGACGCCACCGTCCTCTCCGGGCAGTCCGCTGTGGACGAGTCGATGGTCACCGGCGAACCCATGCCGGTCACCAAACACGCCGGTGACACGGTCATCGGCGCCACTGTCAACACCACCGGTTCCCTGCGGGTACTCGCCGCGAAGGTCGGCGCCGAAACCATGCTCGCGCAGATCATCCGGATGGTCCGGCAGGCACAAGCGTCCAAGGCACCCATCCAGCGGCTGGCCGATGCCACCTCGGCCTACTTCGTGCCTGCCGTCATCGCGATCGCCATCGCCACCTTCGCCATCTGGTACCTCATCGGGCCGCCGCCGGAGCTCACCCTCGCACTGGTCTCCGCGGTGGCGGTGCTGATCATCGCCTGCCCCTGCGCGCTGGGGCTGGCGACCCCGCTGTCGATCATGGTCGGCACCGGCAACGGCGCACAGGCAGGCATCCTCATCCGGTCGGCGGAAGCATTGGAAACCGCGCACAAGCTCGACACCATCGTGCTGGACAAGACCGGCACCATCACCGTCGGCAAACCCGCACTCACCGACGTCCGTGCCACCGGAACGCTGAGCGAGCCGGACCTGGTGACGCTCGTGGCCGCGGCCGAGGCGGACAGTGAGCACCCGCTGGCCGCCGCGATCGTCGCCGGGGCGCGCTCGCGTGACCTCGCCGCCGCGAAGGCGACCGGGTTCGACTCGATCACCGGGAAAGGCGTTCAGGCGACCGTCAACGGCCACGCCGTGCTCGTCGGAACCCGGCGGCTGCTCGCCGACGCCGGCATCGACACCACCGCTCTCGACCCGATCGCGGCGGAGTTCGCGGTACAGGGCAAAACCCCCATTCTGTCCGCGGTGGACGGACGGCCCGCCGGTGTGCTCGCGGTCGCCGACACCATCAAGGCCGACTCCGTCACCGCGATCGCCGCGCTGCAGCGGCTCGGGCTCGACGTCGTCATGATCACCGGTGACGACGCCGGCGCCGCCGCGGCCATCGCGGAGCAGGTCGGCGTCCGCCGCGTGCTGGCCGAGGTGCTTCCCGCGCACAAGGCCGAGGAAATCCGCCGCCTGCAAGCGGAAGGGCGCCGGGTGGGCATGGTCGGTGACGGCATCAACGACGCACCCGCACTCGCTCAGGCCGATCTCGGGCTGGCCATCGGCACCGGCACGGACGTCGCGATCGAAGCCGCTGACATCACCCTCATCTCCGGCTCGTTGACCGGCGTCGTCACCGCCATCCGCTTGTCGCGCGCCACAATGCGCAACATCCGGCAGAATCTGTTCTTCGCGTTGGTTTACAACGCCATCGGCGTCCCCGTCGCCGCTGGCGCCCTCTACCCACTGCTCGGCCTGCGCCTCAGTCCCGTACTGGCCGCCGCCGCGATGGCCATGAGCTCGCTGTCCGTGGTGGGCAACGCGAACCGGCTGCGTCGCCATCGCGGCCCGCTCCGAAACGCCGGCTGACGTTTCGGATACGGCGCCGCATGCGAGCTTTCGAGATCATTGCCGGAACAGCGCGACCTTGAGCGCGTCGCTGTCCTGCGGGCGGGCGAACACGTCGTACGCCTCGTCCATCTCGTCGAGCCCGAACCGATGGGTTAGGAACCGGCTGGTGTCCAGCCGTCCGGCGGCCAGCATGCGCAGCAGCATCGGCGTGCTCGAGGTGTCCAGCAGACCGGTGGTGATGGTGAGGTTGCGGATCCAGAGATCCTCCAGGTGCAGCGTCGCCGGCTTACCGTGCACCCCGATGTTCGCCAGGTGCCCGCCAGGCCGGACCAGCTTCGCGCACAGCTCGAAGGTCTCCGGCACGCCCACCGCTTCGATTGCGACGTCCGCGCCGAGCCCGCCGGTCAGCTCGCCGACGACCGCGACGGCGTCTTCTCCCGGCTGCACAAGGACATCCGCGCCGAACGTCTTCGCCGCCGCCAGCCTCGACGGCTCGAGGTCGACCACGATCACCGTGCTGGGGCTGAACAACTGCGCGGTGGTGATCGCGGCCAGCCCGATCGGCCCGGCGCCCACGATCGCGACCGTGTCACCCGGCCGCACGTTCCCGTTGCGGGCACCCACTTCGTATGAGGTCGGCACGATGTCGGCGAGCATCAACGCGGCTTCGTTGCTGACGCTGTCGGGCAGGACGTAGGTGGAGGTGTCAGCGAAGGGCACGCGCGCGTACTCCGCCTGCACCCCGTCGATGCGGTGCCCGAGAATCCACCCACCGCCGCCGAGGCACTGGCCGAACTGGGCCTTGCGGCAGTATTCGCAGCGCCCGCATGCGGAAATACAGGAGACCAGAACCCGGTCGCCTGGCTTGACGGTGGTGACCGCGGCCCCGACCTGCTCGATCGTGCCGACCGCCTCGTGCCCGAGGATCCGGCCGTGGTCGACCGTGGCGACATCGCCTTTGAGGATGTGCAGGTCCGTGCCGCAGATGGTCACGGCGTCGACCCGCACGATGGCGTCGGTGCTGTCGATCAACTCAGGTTTCGGCCGGTCCGTCCAAGCGCGTCGGCCGGGTCCGTCGTACACCAATGCCTTCATGGAAAACTCCTCGTCTTGTGAGCCCATCGCCTTCCATCCTCTTGGCGGTGGCCCTGGCTACACAGGGACGAAGGTCCCGTCGGCCCGGGTACCAGTGACCCGCTCACACCGCGGACGGGTAGGTCTCGGGGAGTTCCCCGGTTTCCCAGTGCACCGTGCGTTCGAGCGGTTCCACCGCGCGGGTTTCGTCGAGGTGGATCACCGCGTCGAACTGATCGGACGGCCGGGTCCGGAAATAGTGGCTCTGCCGCTCGGTCAGTGGCCGGTAGACAACGCCGATCGCGCGTTCGAGCCATGCCGACCGGAGCACCGCCGCGGCCTCGGGTTCCGTGTCGAACCGCAGCATGAACTCCGCGCCTCCGGTCCGGTGGAACAGCTCCTCGACGCTGCCGGGCAGCGCGGGCTGGACGTGGCGTCGCTCCGCGGGCTTGTTCCAGTCCGCCGCGGCGGTCACCGTCCCGGTGTAGGTGGTGAACCCGATCGAGCGGCATTCACCGGGATGCCGCTCGCGGACCAGCTGGCCCAGGTTGAGCTCACCGCGCACGCCCGGCTCGCCCGCCCTGGCGTCACCGAGGTGGGAATTGTGCGCCCACACCACGATCTTCACCTGCTCGTCCCGCCTGCCGAGATGCTCGGCGAGCGCGTCGAGCGTGTCGGCCATGTGCCGGTCACGCAGATTCCACGAGGAGACCCGGCTGCTGAACATCGTGCGGTAGTAGTGTTCGGCGGCTTTCACCAGCTGAGCGTTGCGTTCGGCGGAGAACAGGTCGTCCTCGAAGGCGAGCCCGTCACGGCGCGCGTAGTCGAGCGCGTCGCGGCGTAGTTCCACAAGCTGCTCGACGGCCTGCCGTTCGCAGGTCTCGCCTGCGCCGAAGGCAGCCGCGAGACCGTAGTCGTGCCCGTCTGCATCGTGGTGGTCGAAGCAGGAATAGCGCGCGCGTGCCCGCTCCGCGGCCGTCGGGTCGACCCGTTCGAGGAAGGCGATCACCTCATCGGCGGAGCGGTGCAGGCTGTAGAGGTCGAGTCCGTAGAACCCGGTTTTCGCGCGCTCGTCGGCCACCCGGTCGTTGTGCGCGCGCAGCCAGCCGACGGCGTCGAGCACCTCGGCGTTGCGCCACATCCACGCCGGGAAGCGCTGGAAGCCACTGAGCGCCCGTTCGGCGGTCGGATCGTCGCCATGGCCGCGGATGTACCGGTTCACCCGGTAGGCGTCCGGCCAGTCCGCTTCGACGGCCACCGCGCGGAAGCCCTTCTCCTCGATGAGACGGCGGGTCATCCTGGCGCGCGCGGCGTAGAACTCGTGGGTGCCGTGCGAGGCCTCCCCGATCAGCACGAACCGCGCGTCTCCGACCAGGTCGAACAGCACGTCGTCGGCGGGCACCCCGCGCCGCGTCGGCAGCATCGCCGTCCGCAGCACCGCGATCTCGTCGGTATCGGGCTCGGGATCGAGTGGCCGGAGGTGCCACGCCGCGTGCAGGAGCCGCAGCACCTCATCGTCGGTGGTCTGGTCGAAATCCCAGTACGAGGCCCCGACCGCGTAGAACGGCGAAGGTGCCGTCGCGCAGACGACCTCGTCGGCTTGGAGTGCGAGCGCGTCGCAGGTCGACCGGGGCGCGGCGGGCACGGCGACCACCAGCTCCGCGGGACCCGCCTGATGGATCGCCTCGATCGAGGCACGCATGCTGGCCCCGGTCGCCAGCCCGTCGTCGACCACGATCACCACTTTGCCCGTCAGCGAGAGCGCCGGGCGGTCACCACGGTAGTCCTGCTCCCGCCTGCGCAGCTCCTTGCCCTCCGCCTCCGCCACCCGGTGGATGACCTCGGGTGTCAGGTCATACCCGCGCACCAGGTCGTCGTTGAGCACCATGACGCCGCCACTGGCCAGCGCGCCCATCGCCAGTTCGGGGCGACCGGGCATGCCGAGCTTGCGCACCAGGAACACGTCGAGCGGCGCGCGGAGCGCCGAGGCGACTTCGTAGGCGACCGGCACCCCGCCGCGAGGCAGCGCGAGCACGATGACGTCGGCCCGATCACGGTAGCGGGCGAGCAGCCCGGCCAGCACTCGCCCGGCTTCGCGCCGATCCCGGAATACGCGACCTGTCATGACAGCTGCTCCTTCACATCGTCGGTGCCGATCCGGCGAGCCTGCGGCGTGCGCGCCGCTCGGTCAGCAAGGGCACGAAGTCGCGGATGGCGGCCCCGTCGAACTCGCGGTGGACCTCGTGGACGATCCGGCTGATCTCCTGCGGGCTGTGCCTGGCCGCGAACAGCGCGGTCAGCCGCTCGACCGCGATGCCGAGCGCGTGCAGCTCGCCTGCCCCGGTTCGCGCCGGGCACGCGAGGGAAGACGGCCGGTCAGTCATGGCCTGCCGTCGTTTCCGCTGCCAGCAAGAGCCTGTGCGCTTCCTGCGCCGCCTGTGCCACGGGCTTCCCGGCGGGTTGCCCGGTCGGGAGTTCCTCGAGTCCGCGTGCCAGCGTCTTGACCGCGTCGGTCAGCGTGGTGACCGACTTCTCGAGATCGCGGAGCCGGTGGTCCTCCACCCCAGGGGCGGGGCTTTCGCCCATCAGTTCGGCACGCAGGCGCGTAGGCAGCACCGCGAGTACGTGGTCGAGCTGGCCGGGTGAGAACAGCTTGTCCAGTGTCGAGGTGATCGCGGCGGCGATGGCGGGCGCCTCCGCGTGTGTCACCCCGGATTCGCAGGTGAAGAGCTCGAAGAAGCCGGTGGTGTCGTAGCGCACCGGCACCCTGGACGGCACCCAGCCCTCGTAGTAGACGCCACGGAGGAACTCCGGCAGTTGGGCGGCGAGATGGGCCGCGCTGTCCACGGTGAGCCGGTCGCGGACTACGTGCAGCCAGGCGCGGAGCATTCGGTAGGTGTGTTCGCGGTCCTGGGTGTCCAGCGCCTCCGCGATGGTGGCCAGCCATTCGCGCGCGGTGCTTTCGGCACGGGCAAGTGGATCGTCGTGAACTGTCATGGTTTCCTCCCGCGGTCGCTTTGTTCCAGGTTGACCACGCGCGAGTGCGGCGAACCAGGGACGAAGGACACCAATCCCGGCGCCGGAGGGACTTTGGCCCCTTGTTCGTGGCGAGTTCGCCACTAAATCATTGAGGCGAGGGGGTTTCCGAGAGGAGTGAACCCATGCAGGCGTTCGCCATGATCGCGTTACTCGGCCTCGCGGTGCTCGTTGTTTCCGGGATAGCCGGCCGTTATCTGGTGATAGCAAGGGAGTTCCTGGCGGTCGCGATGGTGGTGCTCGGCCTCGCCGGTGTCTGGATCCTCGATTTCGACGTGTTCGCCGCCTCGGGCCTGACCGCGCGCAATCACACCGTCGGCCTGGTGTTCACCGGTCTGGTCGTCGCGGGCGCCGGCTACTTCTGGCAGCCCGTGATGGCCTTCTTCGCGGGGCTGGCCCGTAAGTACTCCGACGAGGCGCAGGTGCTCGAGAAGGACCAGAACCTGCATCGCGTGGCGTGAGGCAGGGGTAGCCGCCGTTGCGGCGTCGATGTCCTGCGACCGTGAGCAGGTCGCGAATCTGGCCCGTGACTGGTTCGTCGACCATCTGTGACCGGCCGGAAGTCCCCGCCACGGCGGGACTTCCGGCCGTGGCGGGCGGGGCCGCCGGTCACCCAGGCTCAGGCGCATGAAGTTGTCCGGTGCCTTTCCCGGCCTCATGGTGCTCCGGCGCTATGAGCGGGCTTGGCTGCGTGGCGACCTGCTCGCCGGGGTCACGGTGGCCGCCTATCTGGTCCCGCAGGTCATGGCCTACGCCGAGGTGGCGGGCCTGCCCCCGGTTTCCGGGCTGTGGGCCGCCATCGGCCCGCTGGCGGTGTACCTGCTGCTGGGTTCGTCACGGCAGCTTTCGGTCGGGCCGGAGTCGACGACCGCGCTGATGACGGCGGCGGTACTCGCGCCGTACGCGGCCGGTGACCCCGCCCGCTACGCGGCGCTGGCGGCGGCGCTCGCGGTGCTGGTCGGCGTGCTGTGCCTGGCGGCGGGTGTGGCGAGACTGGGGATACTGGCCGACCTGTTCTCCAAGCCGGTGCTGGTCGGATACATGGCCGGCATCGCGGTGATCATGATCATCGGCCAGCTGGGCAAGCTGACCGGGGTGCCGGTCCACGGCGACGAGTTCCTCGACGGGCTGCGCTCGTTCGCCGGGCAGCTGTCCCAGGTGCATCCGCCGACGCTGCTGGTCGGCTCGTCCGTGCTGGTCTTCCTGCTGGCGGTGGCCAAGGTCGCGCCGCGGGCGCCGGGGCCGCTGATCGCGATCCTGCTGGCGACCGCGGTGGTCGCCGTGTTCTCCTTGAGCGCACAAGGGATCCAGCTCGTCGGGGCGATACCCGGTGGACTGCCGGTGACCGCGGGCGGGGTGTCCGCGGGCGATCTCGGGAGCCTCGCGCTGCCCGCCGTGGGCATCGCCATCGTCGGGTTCTCCGACAACGTGCTGACGGCCAGGGCGTTCGCCGGGCGGCGCGGTGAAACCGTCGACGCGGGCCAGGAGCTGCGGGCGCTCGCGGCCGCGAACGTGACGTCGGGGCTGATGCACGGATTCCCGGTCAGCAGCAGCGGCAGCCGGACGGCGATCGGTGTCGCGGTCGGGAGCCGGACGCAGTTGTACTCGGCGGTGGCGCTGGCGACGGTGCTGCTCACGATCTTCGCGGCGGGGCCGGTGCTGGCGGGGTTCCCGAAGGCGGCACTCGGCGCGATCGTGGTCTACGCGGCGCTCGGGCTCATCGACCTGCGGGAATTCCGCCGGATCGCGCGGTTCCGCAGGAGCGAGTTCGTGCTGGCGGCGCTGACCGCGGCAGGCGTGCTCGGGCTGGGCGTGCTCTACGGCGTGCTGGCCGCGGTCGCACTGTCCATTCTGGATCTTCTGCGACGGCTCGCGCGGCCGCACGACGCCATTCTCGGCTCGGTCCGCGGCCTGCCTGGGCTGCATGACATCGACGACTACCCCGGCGCGACCACTGTGGACGGTCTCGTCATCTACCGCTACGACGCGCCGCTGTGCTTCGCCAACGCCGAGGATTTTCGCCGCCGTGCGCTCGCCTCGATCGACGCGTCCACCGTCCCGGTCGAGTGGTTCGTGCTCAACGCCGAAGCGAACGTCGACATCGACGTCACGGCGGCCGATGCCTTGGACCAGCTCCGCGTCGACATCACCCGGCGCGGCATCACCTTCGGGATGGCCAGGGTCAAGCAGGACCTGCGTGACGACCTCGTGGCGGCCGGACTGGTCGAGAAGGTCGGCGAGGACCTGATCTTCCCGACCCTCCCCACGGCGCTCATGGCTTACGAACGCCGGGGGAAGTCAGCCGCGAAGCACCAGCCAGGCGGCGACCAGGCCACCGGAGTTCGTCGCGAAGTGCACCAGCATGGGCGCGAGCACACCACGCCCGGTGTGCCGCCACCAGTACAGGAAGACCCCGGCGCCCGCCGCGGCCAGCATCGCCAGCCCCGAGATCACCCCGAGCGGGAGCCCGCCGAAGGTCGACGCCACCACCGCGTTCCGCGTGAGCGCGAGTGACGGCAAAGCGTGCCACAGCCCGAACAACCCGGCCGCGCCGAGCACCGGCCCCCACCGCCAGCGATGGTCCGCGCCGAACAACGCGGGCAGCACGCCGCGAAAGGCGATCTCCTCGATCAGCACAGTACCCAGCGGGATACGGATCAGCGCGAGCCAGAGCAGCTGCCAGATGTCGGGGGAGCCGATCCGGCCGTCGTGGAACACCGTGCGCAGTGACGGCACCGCCATCGCGATCCCGAACGCCAGCGCGACCAGGGTGAGCCCGGCCAGTCCGACGAGCGCCGCCCGCTTCAGGGTACGGGGGTCGAGCCCGATGGCGCTCGGGCGCAGGCCGGACCACAGTGCCAGCCCGACGAGCGCGACGGCGGTGGTGGCGCCGCATATCGGGTACGCCCAGCCGGGCAGCACGCGGTTCGCGAGTGTGGTCGCGGCGGCGAGCATGAGCACGGCGGCGACGATGGAGAGCACTCTGCGGGAGGTGGTAGGGACTTTCGGCTGTCGCGCCGTCTGCGTAATGGTCGTCATCCTCATTCCAGTATGCGCCCGATCGGAGAGTGCGTCGGATGAGCGGAAAGCGTGAGGTCTACATCGACTGGCTGCGCGCGGTCAGCCTGGTCGTCGTGGTGCTGTGGCATTGGGCGTTCACCATCCTGCGCTGGTCGCCAGGAGGCCCGTCGCCGACGAACCCGCTGGGATTCTTGTCCGGCCTGTGGATTTTCACCTGGTTGCTGCAGGTCATGCCGTTGTTCTTCTACGTCGGCGGCTATGCGCATCTGGTGTCGTGGGAACACGCCCGCGAGAACGGCATCGGTCTCATCCGGTACATCTACAGTCACGTCAGGCAGCTGATCGTGCCCGCCGCCGCGCTCGTCGTGACCTGGGTGGTGCTCGGCACCGTGCTCGGATCGTTGTTCAACCTCGGCTGGATGCACAACGCGGTCATGCTGGTGATCAGCCCGCTGTGGTTCCTCGCGGTGTACGTGGCGTTGATCGTGCTGCTGCCGGTGAGCCTGTGGCTGCACCGGCGGTTCGACGTGCTGGCGCTGGTGTGGCTGGGCGGGATCGCGCTCGTGGTGGACGTGCTGAGGTTCCGTTTCGGGCTGACCCGGCTGGCCTGGATCAACATGGCAGCTGTCTGGATGCTCGCGCACCAGGCCGGGTTCTTCTACCGGCGGCTGGTGGACGCGCCGCGCCGGATCGATCTTTCGCTGCTGTGGACAGGTTTGTTCGCGTTGTTCGGGCTGGTGTTCTCCGGGCTGTACCCGGGCTCGATGGTCGGGATACCCGGTGACCGGCTGTCGAACATGGCGCCGCCGACGTTCGTGATCGTCGCGTTGCTCGCGTTCCAGATCGGGGTGGCCGAGGTGTTCCGGCCGTCGATGGAACGCAGGCTCGCCCGGCAGGGGTGGCACCGGTTCACCGAGCTGATGAACCGGTTCGCGCTGCCACTGTTCCTGTTCCACACCACCGGGATGGCGCTCGCGCGTGCGGTGCTCTACTTCGTGTTCGAGGGCCGGATCGTCGACGACCGCACCCCCGACCTGGTCTGGTGGCTGGAGCGCCCGATCGCGGTGCTCGGGCCGCTGCTGTTCACCGTGCCGGTCATCGCGTTGTTTTCGTGGCGGCGAGGCCGGCGAGCGTCTTGATCTCCCGCTCGATGGTCTCGGCGAGCAATCCCGTCTCGCGAACGTGGTCGAGGTCCGTGGTGATGCCGAAGGACATCCGGTCGCGATAGCTCAGCACCGCGATACCGGTGCGCAGCCGCAACGCGATCGGCACGTACGGATACAGCTCGACGATCTCACTGCCCAGCACCGAAAGCTTGTCTCGCGGCCCCGGCACGTTAGTGGCGACGGTGACGACGTTCTGCTGCGGCAGCTTGGCGGCCGCACGCACGGTCCACGCGATCGGCGCGAAGGGCGCGTGCGCGGCCGTGGTGGTGACCGCGACGCCCGCGTCGGCCTCCTTGCTCGACTTGAGCTCGGTGAGGCGCTTGCTCACCGTGGTCAGCCGGACCACCGGGTCGGCGATGTCGACCGGCAGCAGCGGCAGCATCAGCGACACTTGGTTGTTCAAGTCGTCCTTGCCGTCCCCTTCGCGGACCGAGACGGGGACCAGCGTGCGCAACGCGTCCGCCGACGGCTTTTCGCCGCGTGACAGCAGCAGCTCGCGGAACGCGCCGCTGATCGCCGCCAGCACGACGTCGTTGACCTTGGTGTGGAAGAACCGCGCGATCTCCTGGGCGTCCGGGAGCGACACGTGCGCGACCGCGTAGCCGCGCTGGCGGCCGATGGGGCCGGACAGCGAGGTCGGCGCCACCGGCACCAGCGCGCCTGCCATCGCGGTCAGGCCTCGTGCGGTGTCCGCGATCCGGCGGGCCAGTTTTTTCGGTGACAGCAGCCCTCTGGCCGCGAAGACGAGTTCCTCGAGCGGGTTGGCGAGAAGTTCGCGCGCCGCGCCGAAGAGGAGCGCGGGCGCGCTGGGCTCCGGCGATGGCGTGAAGGTGGTTTCGGCCGACGGCGCCGTGCCGTTGAACAGCACGGTTTGCAGGCCGGTGGCGGAGACACCGTCGGCGAGACAGTGGTGCACTTTGGACAGCAGTGCCCAGCGGCCGCCTGCCAATCCTTCGATGACCCAGCAGTCCCACAGCGGGCGTGTCCGGTCGAGCCGCTCGGACATGAGCAGCGCCACCAGCTCGCAGAGCGCGGCCTCGTCACCGGGCGACGGCACGGCGACGCGCTGGAAGTGGTGCGCGACGTCGAAATCGGCGTCGTCGACCCACACCGGCGGGCCGAGGTCGAAGGGGATGGTGCGGATCTTCTGACGGTAGCGGGGGATCAGCGGCAGCCGCGCGTCGATCGCGGCCATCAGCTCGTGCTGATCCGGCGCCGGGCCGTCGATGACGGCGACCGACGCGATCGCGAGCGAGGCGTTGTGGTCCTCGTCCTCGATCTCCAGGAACGCGGCGTCGAGCGGGCTCAGCCTGTCCATGGCTAGGCGTCTCCGCGCAGTGCGGCCTTGCGCTTGCGGTACTCCTCTTCGTCGAGCTCACCGCGCGCGAACCGCTCGTCGAGGATGCGGGCGGCGGAGTCGCCCGGCCGGGGCCCGGTCCGCCGCAGCAGCACCACCACGGCGGCGATCAGCGCGCCGACGAACGCGACCATCAAGATGAGCATCAACACGGACATCGGCCAGCTGTTGTCCCAGTAGTAGTGCATCACGGTCTCCTTGTCAGTGCCGGGTTGGTGAGCGCGGCGAGTTCCAGCGCGCGGGTGAGGTCCGACGGGCTCAGCACGCCACGCAGCACTCCGTGTTCCGCGACGAGCACCAGGTCGCGGCCGGGCCGCAGCATGGTCTTCCCGACCACGTCGGTCAGCGGGGCGTCCGGTGGCAGTACGAGGCAGGCAGGCGGCTTCACGCAGACGTCCTCGACCCTGGTGCCGGTACGCGCGTCCGGCCGGACGGCGGCCAGCCCGCCCAGGCTCACCACGCCGATCGCGTGGCCGTCGAAGCCGACGACCGGGAAGACCCGATACCGGGAGCCGGTCGCGACCTGGTCGACGAAGCCCTGCACGGTGTACCAGCCGGGCGCGGTCACCGGGTCCGCGGACATCACATCGGCGACCCGCACCTTGCCGAGTACGTCGCGCACGGTCGCGCCGGTGAGCTCCGACTGCGCGGCGAAACCGAGATACCAGCCGATCAGCACCAGCCAGAGCCCGTCGAAACGGCCGAACAGCACGAGCTGGCTCAGCCCGAACACGGCGAGCACGAACCCCAGCGCCTGACCGGATTTCGACGCGACGGTGCGCGCGCGGTGGCGGTCGCCGGTGACCTTCCAGACGATCGCGTGCAGCACCCGGCCGCCGTCGAGCGGCGCGGCGGGCAGCAGGTTGAACACGGCCAGCACCACGTTCGTCCAGCCGAGCCACACCAGCGACACCACGACGACCGCGGGTGTCGCGTCGGGCAGCAGCAGCGCGATACCGATGCTTCCGCCGCCGATCGCCAGGCTGACGCCGGGGCCGGCGGCGGAAATGGCCCACTCCGAGCGAGGACTCGAGGGATCCTCGGTCATCGCCGTGCCGCCGCCGAGCATCCACAGGGTGATCCCGTCGACCCCGATCCCGTAGTGGCGCGCGACGAGCGCGTGCGTCAGTTCGTGCGCGAGCAGTGAGGCGAGGAACAGCGTGGCCGTGACCACTCCTGCCGTCCAGCGGACGGCAGGGGAAAGCTCCGGCACGGTCGACGGCAATACCGTCCCCGCGTGCAGGTAGGCGAGCAGTACTCCGATGACGGCGACGGACCAGTGCGCGCCGATCTTGACACCGGCCAGCCTGCCGAGTGAGAACGTGGCATGCGGCATGCCACCACGGTGCCGTCACGGGCGACCGGTGACCAGGGTCGCTGCGCCCGGCGAGGAGGGACGAAAGACTCCGGTCGCCGTGGCCATCGGTCCGCAGCGCCGGGCCGGGTGCCGTCCTTACGTTCGCAGGGTGACCAAGGACCGGAAACAGCGGATACCGCGTGCGCTCTACGAGCGAGAGCTGCTGCGGCTGCAGGCCGAACTGGTCAAGCTGCAGGAATGGGTGCGCGGCGAAGGCGCCCGGCTGGTCGTGGTGTTCGAGGGCAGGGACGCGGCGGGCAAGGGCAGTACCATCAAGCGCTTCACCGAACACCTCAACCCGCGGGTCGTGCGCATCGCCGCGTTGCCGAAGCCGACCGAACGCGAACGCGGCCAGTGGTACTTCCAGCGCTACGTCGAGCAGCTGCCCGCCGCGGGCGAGATCGTGCTGTTCGATCGCAGCTGGTACAACCGGGCCGGGGTTGAGCGGGTCATGGGATTCTGCACGCCGGAGGAGCACAAGCGGTTCCTCCAGCAGTGCCCGATCTTCGAACGGCTGCTCGTCGACGACGGCATCTTCCTGCGCAAGTACTGGTTCTCGGTCAGCCTCGCCGAGCAGGAGCGACGCTTCCGCGCCAGGATCGAGGATCCGATGCGCCGGTGGAAACTGTCCACAATAGACCTTGAGTCGGTGTCGCGCTGGGAGGATTACTCGCGCGCGAAGGACGACATGTTCGTGCACACCGACGTCCCCGAATCACCTTGGTACGTGGTGGAAAGCGAAGAGAAGCGGCGCGGCAGGATCAACATGATCTCGCACCTGCTGTCCAGCATTCCCTACCAGGACATGCCCCGGCCCGCCATCTCGCTGCCGCCGAGGCCGCCGTCGAGCGGGTACCCCAGGCCGGCCAGGCGGCTGCAGACCTACGTACCCGACCACGCTTCGACCCTACGCGCGAAATGAGACGACCATGAAGATCCTCGTCGCCGTGGCAAGCAAACACGGCGCCACCAAGGAGATCGCGGACGAGATCGGCACAGCCGTCGAACGCGCGCTCGCCGAAGCAGGCACAGGCCCGGAAGTCCACGTGCTCTTCGCCGACGGAGTCACCTTGGTCGCGGACTACGACGCCGTGATACTGGGCAGTGCCGTCTACATGGGACATTGGCTCGGCTCCGCCAAGAAGCTGGCCGTCACCCAGCAGGACGCGCTGCGAGCACGGCCGGTGTGGCTGTTCTCCAGCGGCCCGGTCGGCGAGAGGGCCGCGCCGGGGGTGGACCCGCCGGAGGCGGCCGAGCTGCTCACCGAGCTGAACGCCCGCGGGCATCACCTGTTCGGCGGCAAGATCGACCGGCATGTCCTCCGTTTCGCCGAACGTGTGGTCGTCGCCGCGCTGCGTGTGAAAGACGCCGACTGCCGCGACTGGCCCGTCATCCGTGGCTGGGCGAAGGACATCGCCGGGGAACTGACCCAGATCCGCAGGGAGGCATCGGCATGAACGAGAGCAGTCCCGTCCGTATCGAGGGAAACCTCGATGAACCGGTGTCCCGCTGGCTGTGGCTGGTCAAGTGGCTGCTGGCGATCCCGCACTACTTCATACTGGCGTTCCTGTGGATCGCCTACGTGCTCGTGACCGTCGTCGCGTTCTTCGCGATCCTGTTCACCGGCCGCTATCCGCGTGCGCTGTTCGAGTTCACCGTCGGCGTGCTGCGCTGGAGCTGGCGCGTTCAGTTCTACTCCTACGGCGCGCTGGGCACGGACCGCTATCCGCCGTTCACCCTCGCCGACGTCCCTGACTACCCGGCGCGCCTCGACATCGCCTACCCGGAACGGCTTTCGCGCGGTCTGGTGCTGGTGAAGTGGTGGCTGCTGGCGATTCCGCACTACCTCGTCACCGGCCTGTTCGTGGGCGGCGGCACCCTGCTCGTGTGGCAGTCGGGCAACCGTGACTTCCAATGGGCAGGCGGTGGCCTCGTCGGCATCCTGGTGCTGGTCGCCGGAGTCGTGCTGCTGGTGACCGGGTCGTACCCGAAACCGATCTTCGATTTCGTGCTCGGCATGGACCGTTGGGTCTACCGCGTGGCCGCGTACGCCTCGCTGATGACCGACGAGTATCCGCCCTTCCGCCTCGACATGGGTGGCGGCGACCGCACCATCCCGGTCACCCCGGCGGAGACCACTCCGCCACCGCAGGCGGGCTGGACCACCGGCCGGACCGTCTCGGTCGTGTTCGGCGCCGTGCTGGCGTTGATCTCGGTGGGCCTGCTCACCGGCGGTGGCGCGCTGCTGTGGGCCGATCGCACGCAACGCGACGCGGACGGCTACTTCCACGCTTCGGACAGCTTCTACACCGCCGGATACGCGCTCACGACCGGCCCGCTGCATGTGGAGGGTGTGCGGGCCAGCGGAGCGGGCCTGACGTCCGCGGTCGGTGACGTGCGCTTCCGCGTGGTCAGCCAGGATCCGCTGAAACCCGTGTTCCTCGGCATCGCGCCATCAAACGCGGTGAACCGCTATCTGGCCGGCGCCCAGTACACGGTCGTGAACGACTTCACCAGGCATGGTGCCGACCGGACGGAATACCCCGGTGGCGCGGTACCCGGCAACCCGGAAACAGCGGGCATCTGGGCCGTCAAGACCAGCGGGAGTGGCTGGCAGACGCTGACCTGGCCGATCGCCGACGGCGACTGGACGGTCGTCGTGCTGAACGCCGACGGCTCGCCAGGCGTGAGCGCGCAGGTCGAAGCCGGGGCAACGCTGCCGGTACTCGGCTGGATCGCGGGTGGCCTGCTGATCGGTGGCCTGATCGTGCTCGCGGGCGGCGTCGCGTTGATCTGGGGCGCGGCGCACCGGGCCGCACAACCGAAGGAGGAGTCCCATGTCGAAGCCTGACGTCGTCGCCGGGATCGACGGCTCAGCCTCGTCGGTGCGCGCGGCGATCTGGGCGGGTGGCGACGCCGCGCGCCGGAAGCTGCCGCTGCGGCTGGTGCACGCCTACACGGTGCCCCGCACCGGAATGCCCGAGATCGCGGGTTCGGCCCGGATGATCAGGGAAGGCATGGACCAGCGCGGCCGCGAATGGCTCGCCGAGGCGAAGACGGCCGTACTGGCGGAATACCCGGGTCTCACGATCGAGATCTCGGCAGGGGAAGGGAACCCGGTAGCGGCGCTGGTTCGGGCGTCGCGGCAGGCGCGCATGCTGGTGCTCGGCTCGCGCGGGCTCGGCGGATTCACCGGCCTGCTGGTCGGCTCGACCGCGGTATCCCTTGCCGCGCAGGCATCTTGCCCGGTCGTCGTGGCCCGCGGCCGGATGCCGGACGACCCGCCGCCCACAGCGGGGCCGGTGCTCGTGGGCGTCGACGGTTCACCCGCGAGCGAAGCCGCCATCGAGTTCGCGTGCGAAGAGGCGTCGTTGCGCCGCACCGGCCTCACGGTCGTGCACACCTGGAATGAGGTGCTCACCGAGGACGGGATACGGCGGGGCCCGGTCGATTCCGGCCGGATCCACGAAGACGAGAGCAGGCTGCTGGCCGAGCAACTGGCCGGGTGGCAGGAGAAGTACCCCGACGTCCCGATCTCCCGTGTGGTCATGCGTGGCCGCCCGGTCCGTACCCTGCTCGAATTCGGCGACCGGGCTCAGCTGATCGTGGTCGGCAGCCGGGGACGTGGCGGGTTCAAAGGCATGCTGCTCGGCTCGACGAGCCAAGCGCTGCTGGCGCACTCCGCCTGCCCCGTCGCCGTGGTCCGCCCGCGGGAGGTGCCGACATGACCGCAGTGATCGAGACGAAGCGGTTCGACACCGGCTCGCTACGCCTGGCCAGGCATGGCCTCAGCGTCCGCCGGAGCGGTTCCGGCTGGTGCCTCGCCACCCCGGACGGCGAAATCGCCGTCGCGTCCGCGGCCGACGAGGTGCCACCCGAGCTGAGCTCACTGGTGCTCGCGTTCACCAGAGGCGAAGAACTGGTCGCTGTCGACGGCAGGGAGGCCACGGCGGACGAGCCGCGGTTCGACGGCTCCGCGCGTGGAGTGGTGCTGGCGTACCTCCACGGGCAGATCCAGGAGATCACCTTCGCCGATATCTCGGTGCGCCAAGCCGAACCCGGCTCGGCGGCGCGAATGGCGCTCGCCGTGCACCGGGTCCGCGACGTGCTGGGCGCGTACGCCACGGTTCTCGGCGGCCGGAAGCTCGTCCGGCTGGTGCGTCGCGAACTCAGCTGGCTCGCCGCGTGCCTCGACGCGCTCGGTGAAGCCGAAACGCAGTGGGACAGGCTCGCCGGAAGGGTCCGCGCGCTGCCCGAGCGGTTCGTGGTCGGTCCGGTCGAGCCACTCGTCGACCGGTACTTCGGGTCGCTCACCCGTGAATGCCGTGCGCGGGTCGGCGAATCCCTTGCCGGCAAACGGTACCTGCGCTTGCTCTACGGGCTCGACCTCTTGCGGATGGTGCTCATCGAGGAACCAAGATCGGCTCGGAGTGAAAGCGTGAACCGGCCCGCCGGAGAGGTGCTTCCGGGGCTGGTGGCCGAACTGGATCGAAAGGCGACCAGGCGGATCGCGAAAGCGGCGTCCGGCACGGACGATCGCGAACATGCCATGAGCAAAGCGGGTGCGGCGACGGACCGGCTGTGCCATGCGGCGGAAGTGGCGGGCATGGTGCCTTCGGTGCGGCCGGCCGTGGTGGCGTCGCTGCGTGAACACAAGGCCGCGGTCGCGGCGAGACTTCATCTCCGGGCGATCGAGGCGTTCGCGCTCGGTCAGCGGCTCAGCGTGTTCACCTTCGGCCTGCTCTATCAGCTCGAGACGGAAGCGTTCGAGCGGTCCATTGTGGACATGAGGTTGTGACCAGACCCGACCAGGAGGAAATTCCATGCGAGCCCGAGACGTGATGAGCTCACCGGTGATCACCGTGACGCCGGAGACCTCGCTCAAGGAGGCGGCGAGTCTGCTGTCCTCACACGGTTTCACCGCGCTGCCGGTGGTCGACGACGATGACCAGCTCATCGGCATCGTCACCGAGGCCGACCTGATCCGCGACCGGATCCCGAAGGACCCGCGCTACCGCCACGGCGACACCGGCCCCGGCACACACCCGTCGATCCCGATGACCGTGCGCTCGGTGATGACCACCCCGGCCACCGGGATGGGGCAGGGCACCGACGTCAACGACCTGTGCCAGGCACTGGTCGACGCCCGCATCCGCGCGATGCCCATTGTGGACGGTGGCACCGTTGTCGGCATCGTGACCAGGGGCGACATCATCCGTGTGCTGGCCAGGACCGACCACGCGATCGCCATCGACGTCCGCCACCGCCTGGAGATCTATGGCGGCGCGAACCGCTGGACGGTCGACGTGCGCGACGGCTCGGTCCGTATCGAGGACGCGTTCGACAGCGAGGCCGACCGGCACGTCGCCACCCTGCTGGCGCTGGCCGTTCCCGGCGTGGTCGACGCGGAAACCGTTTCCAGCGTGAAAGGAACCCAGTCATGACCAAGCAGATGGTCGTGGTCGGCGTCGACGGCTCGCCCGAGTCGGACCTCGCGGTCCGCTGGGCCGCCCGGCTGGCCACGCAGCGCCGGCTGCCGTTGCACATCGTGCACGCGATCCAGGTCGCGGGCCTGTACTACGGCGGCGGCGGGATGTCGGGCGTCGGCGCGTTCATCGGACTGGCCAAGGAAGACGCCGCGAAGCTGCTGGACGCGTCGGTCGCGCTGGCCCGCGAGGTGGGGGAGGACCTGACGATCACGACCGACATACCGAGCATCGCGGCGTCCTCGGCACTGGTCGAGCTGTCTCGCGAGGCCAAGCTCGTCGTCGTCGGCAAGTCCGGTCGCGGCGAGTTCACCGGCATGCTCGTCGGCTCCACCGCGGCGGCCGTGATCAGCCACGCGCACTGCCCGGTCGTGGTGATCCGGCACCGGCCGGGTGTGCTCGAGGTCCCGTCCGACGGCCCGGTGCTCGTCGGCGTCGACACCGGCCCGAACAGCGACCACGCGATCGCGCTCGCCTTCGAGGAAGCGTCACTGCGCGGCGCCCCGCTGGTCGCGCTGCACGCGTGGTCCGACGTCACCTATGACTCGACCGGCGGCGCCACCCGTGTGCCGGTGCAATGGGAAACCATCGAGGAGGACGAAAAGCGGGCGTTCGCCGAGCGGATGGCGGGCTGGGGCGAGAAATACCCCGACGTCGAAGTGCGCCGCGAACTCGTGCGCGACCGTCCGCGTCACGCACTGCTCGAGCAGGCCGAGAAGGCGCAGCTCGTCGTGGTGGGCAGCCGAGGGCGTGGCGGGTTCCGCGGGATGCTGCTCGGCTCGACCAGCCAGGCGCTGGTCCACTTCGCCGCCTGCCCGGTGCTGGTGGCACGCCCGTACGAGGGCTGATGACCGCGCTGGTCGTGGCGGTCGTGATCACCCTGGTGTTCGACTTCACCAACGGCTTCCACGACTCGGCGAACGCGGTGGCGGCACTCGTCGCCACCCGCGCGGCCAGGCCGGGCGCGGCACTGCTGCTCGCGGCCGTCTGCCATGTCGCCGGTCCGCTGCTCGTCGGCACGACGGTGGCGGACACGGTCGGTGGCGTCGTCCAGCTACCCGCGGACGAGGTGTTGCCGGCGGTGGGCGCGGCGGTCACCGCCGGGATCTGCTGGAACCTGCTCACCTGGTGGCGCGGCCTGCCGTCGAGCTCGTCCCACGCACTCGTGGGCGGGCTCGTCGGCGCTTGCTTGGTCACCACCGGACTGTCCGGCGTGCTCTGGGGCGGCATCGACGGTTTCCACGTCGAGGGCGTGCTCGGTGTCCTCATCGCGCTGGCGATCTCGCCGCTGCTCGGCGGCGGAATAGGTTTCCTGGCAAGCAGACTGGCCCTGCGTGCGCTACGCCGGGCGAGGCGGCGAGCGGAGTCCGCGATCCGGCGAGCCGAGTGGGGGACCGCGGCGGCGCTGGCGTTCAGTCACGGCGCGAACGACGCGCAGAAGTCGATGGGCGTGATCACCCTGCTCCTTGTCGCGACCGGCCAGCTCGACGCTTTCGCCGTGCCGCTATGGGTGAAACTCGCCGCTGCGGGCGCGTTGACCGTCGGCACCGCGTTCGGCGGCTGGCGGGTCGTCAAGACCGTCGGCAGTGGCATCTACCGCATGCGCCCGATCGACGGTCTCGCCAGTCAGGGAAGTTCGGCCGCGGTCATCCTCGGCGCCGCCGCGGCCGGCGCCCCGGTCAGCACCACGCACGTCGTCGCCGCGTCGGTCGTCGGCGTCGGCGCGAGCAGGCGCCGGAAGCACGTGCGCTGGGCCGTCGTCGGCGAGATCGGTTCCGCGTGGCTGGTGACCTTGCCCGCGTCGGCCTTGCTCGGGGCCGCCGCGCTACCACTGTGGAGGTGGCTCGCATGAAGCTCCCGACCGCCTGGTTCCTGCCGAAGAACCCCGATGTGCTCGGCCTGCTCCGCGCCCAGGCCACCACCGTCGGCGAGGCGATCACCGCACTGGACAGCTTTTCCGTCACCGCGGCCGCGGACCTCCGCCATGCGCTGATCCGGCAGGCGGACCAGCGCCGTGAGGTGCTCATGGCGGTACGGGAAGCGTTCAGCACACCGCTGGAAGCGGAAGACCTCTTCGAACTGGCCGAACGCCTCAGCGAGATCGCCGAAGCCGCCTACATGCTCGTCCGCGAGGCCGATCTGTCCCACACCGGCCCTGACGAACACCTCGCCGCCATGCTCGCCGCGATCAGCATCGCCTACACCGAGCTCATCACCGCCATGGACAAGCTCCCGCACGGTGCGGCGGCGGGTGTGGCCGATCGCGTGGTGCCGGTCCTGATCACCGCGGATCATGCCTACCGGCGGGCGATCGCGGCGCTGGAGAACGAACCCGACATCCGCCGCGAGGTCCGGCTGCGCGAGCTCTACCGCCGCACCGAACACCTCGCGGGCGCCGTGGGGCGGCTCGCTCACCGGATCTGGTACGCCGTCTGCAAAATTTCGTGAGGAGCGCCCGGAGCATAGGGACCAATGTCGCGGTGTGGGGGACGGACGGCCCTGTGCCGCACCGGCACTCGCTCGGACACTGTCGTCATGCAAAACTACGAGATCCACTCGCGCACCCGCGATGAGCAACATACCGCCGTCGCCGAAACCACGCTGCCGATCTCGGAGATCGGTCCGTGGCTGGGACAGCAGTACGGCGCCGTCGCCAAGGTGCTGGCCACCCAGGGACTGGCGCCGGCGGGCCCGCCGTTCGCGCGCTACCACCCGGTGGCCGAAGGCCGTTTCCACATCGAAGCGGGATTCCCGGTCGCGGCGGCGATCGACCCTGCCGATGGCGTGCGTCCCGCCACCCTGCCCGGCGGCCCGGCGGCCGAGACGACGCACATGGGGCCGTACGACGCGATCGAACCCGCTTATGGCGCGCTCGCCGCATGGGTGGCCGACCATGACGGCGAACTCGCCGGCGACGCCTGGGAGGTTTACCTGACGTCCCCGGACGAGCATCCCGATCCGGCTACCTGGCGTACCGACATCGTGCAGCCCTATCGCGCACGCTGACGTGCCGTTCAGCCCCGCTGCCTGCCGGTCACCGGGGTGGGGCTGAAGTTGGCCTGCCATGAGGCCTGTGCCCCGGAGTCGCCGATCCGGTACACGTCGTAGACCGCCGCGCCCGCGGCGAGCACTGATACCACCATGATGATCACGCTCACCGCCGTCGAAGCGGGTGCCAGGAACGCCCTCCTGCCGGAGGTCGCTTCGCGGCCCCGCCACCACATGATCACCGCGAGCACCGCCACCGGGATCGCCACGAAGAGCGCGGTGTCACCGAGTTCGGTGTGCGTGCGGACCAGCGGCGTCGACGCGACGCGACGTTCCAGCCATTCCCCGGCCTCCGTCGTCACCGGGACGAGCACGACCACCACCGCCGAGAGGATCGCGTTCGGCCCGGCCAGCTTGGCTCGGGCGGCGGGCCAGGTCGCGCACAGCACGAGCAGCAACGCCGCGAGCGGGAGCAGGACGACGATGGCGTGGACGAGCAGGATGTGCGCGGGTATCCCGTTCAGGGTGGTCATGGACTTCCTTCGTCACAGATGGGCCGTACCGCTGTGGACATGTGCCCACTGTGGCGAAACGGGGTTAGCCGTCGGCGTGGCCTGGTTTTGAGTCAGGTAAGAAGATCGGCGCGACGGTGAACCCCACCACCGCGCCGCCGCCGGGGCGGGCCCCGGCGAACACGGTGCCGTCGTGGGCGAGCGCGACCTCCCGCACGATGGCCAGGCCGAGCCCGGAGCCGGGCAGGCTTCGCGCCTCCGCGGTCCGGTAGAACCGGTCGAACACCCTGCTCGCGTCGTCTTCGCCGAAACCCGGCCCGCGGTCGAGCACCTCGACCCGGCCGTCACGGATCACCAGCTCGACCGGAGCGGTGCCGTCGACGTCGAATTTCACGGCGTTCTCCAGGAGGTTCGACATCGCGCGCTCGAGCCCCTTCGGGCGGCCCAGCACCGTGGTCGCGTCGGCGGTGACCACGACCTCCCGCCCTGACCTGCGCCGCACCCGCGCCGCTGCCCGCTCGGCGATCACCGCGAGTTCGACCGGCCTCGCCTCCTCGCCGTCGTGCTGGCGGGTGGCCAGCTCGACGAGTTCGTCGACCAGATGCGTGAGCTCCCTGGTCTCACCATCGACGTCGTCGAGCAACGAGGCACGCGCCGTGGCCGACAACTCGTCGAACCGGCGCAGCACGCTCGCGTTGGTACGCAGGCTCGTCAGCGGCGTGCGCAGTTCGTGCGCCGCGTCCTGGACCAGGCGTTCCTGGTCATCGCGGGCGCGAGCCAGCCGCCCGAGCATCGCGTCGAACGACATCGCCAGGCGGCCCACCTCGTCACGGCCGCCTGTCGGCACCTCGATGTCGAGCCTGCCGCTGGCGCTGACCTGCTCGGCCAGCCCGGTCAGCCGGGTGAGCCGCCGTGTGAGCTGGCGGGCGATGAGCCAGCCCGCCAGCGCTGCGCCGAGCAGCGCGGCCGCGCTGACCCCGGTGACCCGGACGGCGAGCGCGTTCAGGATGTGCCGCGTCTCGTCGACGTCGACGCCCAGCTGGATCGCGCCACGGCCGCCGCCCCGCGCCACCGTCAGCACCCGGTAGTCGTCGCGGCCGACAACGAGATCCTGATAGCGCAACGCTTCCGACGCACCGGAAGCGGCCAGCGCCCGGTCCTCGTCGTCGACAGGAAAGCGGACCGGCCTGCCCCCGATCGAGGTCACCGTGCCGTCCGGTGCGATGGCCTGCGCCGCCATCGGCTGCGCTTCACCGTGGTCACCGTTCCCGCGGTTCTTCAGCAGGGGAATGGGTGCGAGCACCTCCGTGGAGCCCGCCGCGACCTGGGCGTACGTCGTCAGCATCGACCGGTCCAGCTGCTCGCCGATCCGCTGCGACGCGGTCTGGTAGCTGAACAATCCCACCAGGATCGCGACGATCGCGCCGACGGTGGCGAAGATGACGACGAGCTTGCCGCGCAGGTTCACGCCGGACGCGCCGAATAGCCGACCCCGCGCACCGTGTGGATGAGCTCCGGAGCGCCCGCCTTCGCCAGCTTCCGGCGCAGGTAGCTGATGTAAACGGCGAGATTCTTCGAGTCCGGCCCGAATTCGTAGCCCCAGATCCGCTCATAGATCGTCGCGCGGTCCAGCACGATCCCCTCGTTGCGCACCAGCAGTTCGAGCAGGTCGAACTCGGTCTTGGACAGCTCGATCTCGTCGTCACGCCACCACGTCCGCCGCGCGGCGGGGTCGACCCGCAGGTCGCCGAGCTTCAGCACCCGTGAAGCGGCATCGCCGTTTTCGGGCTGGACGCGACGGAGCAGCGCGCGCAACCGGGCGAGCAATTCGTCCAGCTCGAACGGTTTCGGGAGGTAGTCGTCGGCCCCGGCGTCCAGCCCGGCCACCCGGTCCGCCGTCTCGACCCGCGCGGTGAGCATCAGGACCGGGGTGTGGTCGCCGTCGGCTCGCAGCACCCGGCACACGCCCAGCCCGTCGACCCCGGGCATCATCACGTCGATGATGAGCACGTCGAAGGTCTCGCGCCGCGCGGTGGTCAACGCCGCCACCCCGTCGGCGACGACCGTGACCTGGTAGTGCTCGAGCTCCAGTGCCCGGAGCAGCGACTCCCGGATCGCCCGGTCGTCGTCGGCGATCAAGACGCGATGTGCCACGCCGGTCATCATCCCCCGCGAGTGCGTGTGCCGCCCGCGATAAGGGTTAGAGCCCGGTAAGAGTGCGGTGGGCTCAGGCCCGGCGCGTCCGGCGGGTCGCCGCACGCAGCAGGGTCCCCAGCTGGACCAGCGCGCCGATCACGGATCCGGCGATCCCGATGATCAGCAGGACGCGCAGTACGACCGGCCAGTCGAAGGAGTAGCCGCCGAAGTCGAACGGGAACACCTGCCAGAGCCGGATCGTCGAGACCAGCCCGGTCCCGACGGTCGCCAGCCCGCCGAGCGCGGTGAACCACTCGGGGTCGTAGCCGAGGTAGAGCAGGCTGGTGACCAGGCTGACCACCAGGGAGAGGTTGACGACGCCGAGCACCTGAAGTGTCGCGCCGGTCAGGAACGGCACGGCCTCCCAGCCGGGCCATCCGTTGACCGCCACCAGCAGCAGGCCGTTGAGCAGCGCGCTGATCACGTACCCGGTGCGTCGTGCCCCGGCAGACGGGCGGCGGGGCTTGTCCTTGCGCGTCATCACGGGTCCTTCCCACCGGCAGGGTTCATACCGAGTACGAGGCCGAGCTCGGCGCGCAGGCCGTCGAGCAGGACGCCGAGATCGGGGAAGCGGTCCGCCTTCACGAGCACAGAGATCGTCAGCGTGCCCGCGTAGGAGAGCGCCTCGAAGAAGACCGTCATGTTCCCGCTGTCGCCTGTCCCGACCGGGATCGCCGAATCGATCGGGACCCCGCCGAAGGTGAGCGGCTCGTCCGGCCCGCGCACGTGACTGACCAGCGTGTGCATCCGGCGTTGATGGCGCAGGTACCACCGGTAGCCGCCGAGTGCGGCCAGCAGCCGGAACGGACCGCCCAGCACCGCGATCGGCGGTGGCCCGGTCGCGGCCGCCTTGGTGGCGCGGACCTCGGCCGCGACCCGCTCGAGCCGTCCGATCACGTCACCGGTGCCGGGGACAGCCACCAGCAACGGGCTGACCAGGTTGCCCAGCGCCGGGTCGCCGTTCGCATGCCTGCCGGACACCGGCACCGTGACAACGAAGGTGCCGACCGATTGCCCGCGTGTCTCCAGCAGCCGGTGCAGTGCGCCCGCCACGGCGACCAGCACCGCGTCGTTCACCGAGGCGCCGCGGCGGTGCGCGGCCGTCCTGAGCGCGGCGAGGTCGGCGCGGACCACCGCCAGGCGAAGGCCGGGCCCGGACGGCCCGATCAGCGAACAAGGTGCGGCTCGTGGCGGGCGCAGGCCTCCGGCCGCCGAGGTCGACGCCCACAGCGTCCGGAGCGCACGGCCACTCCGGCGCACCGCGCCCAGCCGCGCCGACCAGGCGTCGGCGACGAGCCGCGCGGTCGACGGCCTGTCGCTCGGGAAAGCCGCTTCGGCCGTGACGGCTCCGGGATCCACCAGCTTCGACAGCACGGTGAGACCGCCGATTCCGTCGGCCAGCACGTGGTGGAGCACGATGACCAGTGCGACGCCACCGCCGTCGAGCCCGGTCACGAGCACCGCCGACCACAACGGCCCGTCCCTCGGCAGCGGGGTGGCGACCACCGCGAGGCCGGTGTCCAACAGCGCCTGCTCATCACCCGGCGCGGCACAGACGGTGGCCCGGACCTGTCCGCGGACGTCGAACCCGCTGTCGTCGACCCAGATCGGGCCACCGCCGCCGAACGGCGCCCGCACCAATACCTGGCGCAGCCGGGGAACGGCCGGAACACGGTCGGCGATCAGCCGCCGGACGCCTGCCAGGTCGAGTCCGTCCGCCTTGCCCAACGTGAGGATCACGCCGAACTGCTCCGGCTCGCCGGGGGTGTCCATCGCCAGGAACGCGCGGTCCGTCGAACTCGCGCGCTCGACCGCGGCGCTCATGGGCGGTCGAGCGCGACGCTGGTCAGGCCGGGGAACTCGGCAGGGCGGTGGGTCACCACGATCGTCGTTTTGTCTTGGGTGGCCGCGAGAATGTCCGACGCGAGCGCGGCCGCGGTCGGCGCGTCGAGATGGGCGGTCGGTTCGTCCAGCAGCAGGATCGGGCGGTCCGGCAGCAGCGCACGCGCGACGGCGAGCCGCTGGCGTTCACCGCCCGAGATCGGCGTTCCGTGTGCGCCCAGCGCGGTGTCGAGCCCGTCGGGCAGACCGCTCAGCCACGAGCCGAGCTGAGCCCGGCCCAGGCAGGCCAGCAGTTCCTCGGTGGTGGCGTCGGGTTTGGCGAGCCGCAGGTTCTCCCGGAGCGTGCTGTCGAACAGGTGCGCGTCCGAGCCGCACCACGCCAGCTGCTCCCGGACCGAGTCGCCGGAGTACACCTTGGTGTCCGTGCCGTCGAGCAGCACCTGCCCTGACGACGGGTCGAGGTAGCGCAGGAAGGCCGCGATGAGGGTGCTCTTCCCCGCGCCGGAAGGACCGGTGACCACAACGCTCTGGTGCGCGCCGATCTCGAGGTCGAGGTCACGGACCACATCGGTCTCGGATCCTGGCCACCGCACGGAAAGCGTGCGCGCCGCGAGCATCGTCGCGGCGTGTGCCGGCTGGGGCGCGGCGGGTTCGGAGTGGGGCGTCGGGGTCGCGTCGAGGTCGGTGAGCCGCTGGGCGGCGTGGCCGGCGCCGAGCAGGCGTTCCGCGGCCTCGGGCAGCCCGTTGACGAGTTCGGCCGTCGCCAGCGGAGTCAACGCGAGCACCGCGAGCGCCGGGCCCGGCACTCCGGCGAGTATGCCGAGTATCAGGCAGGACACCGAGGTCAGGCCGACGCCGAGTACCGCGATTCCGCCGCTCAGGCCACGCTTGGCCGCTGTGGAGCGCGCGGTTTCGGTGAGCTGGGCGTCGAGTGCCCGGAGCGCGGCGTGGCGTCCGGCGGCCGCGTCGAACGCGAGGAGATCGGCCGAAGCCTGGAGTAGTTCCACCGTGCCCGCGGCGACTTCGGCGCGCAGCCGCGAGGTCCGTGCCTGAGCCCGGCGCGCGCTGGCCGCCGACACCATGGGCGCCAGCACACCGGCGATGAGCAGCCCCGCCGCCGCGACGGCGCCCGCGCCAGGCAGCACCAGGCCGAGCCCGGTAGCGGTCGCGGCGAGCACCAGGAACGTGGATACGCCGGGCACCAGGCCGCGGACGAGCACATCCTGCTGGCTGTCCACATCGGACACCAGCCGGTGCAGCAGGTCGCCCCGGCGCATCCGCTCGGTGACCGCGGGCCCGATCCGGACCAGCGTCTCCCACACGCGCACCCGAAGGTCTGTGAGTACCCGCAGCGCGATGTCGTGCGAGAGCAGCCGTTCGGCGTAGCGCAGGATTCCCTTGGCGAGACCGAACGCGCGAACCGCGACGATCGCCACCATCAGGCTCAGTACTGGAGGGTGCAGTGCCGCGCTCGCGATCAGCCAGGACGATGTCGCCGTGAGCGCGACCCCGCAGCCCAAAGCCGCGGTCGCGGCGAGGCAGGCCGCGGCCAGCCGGATCCGATGTGGACGGATGGCGTCGAGCAGTGGCCGCCATTTCGACCCCGAGGTGTCCGAAATGGACTCCGCGACTGTCGACGGCACCGAACCCGGTCGGGAAGGGGCCTTCGGCGCCACGGGGGCGGCAGACAGCGGCGCCGTCGTGACGCCGGCCAGGCTGATGACCCGGTCGCAAAGCCCCAGCACCGTCTCGTGGTGCGTGACGATCACGGCGGTCCGACCGGCCAGCACGACCGGCAGCCGCTCGAGGATGGCGACCTCGGTACCGCCGTCGACGCCTTCGGTGGGCTCATCCAGCAACAGGAGCGGGCGATCGAGCAGCACGGCACGCGCCAGCGCGACCCGGCGGCGCTGACCGGTGGACAGCCCCGCCCCGAGTTCCCCGACTTCGCGGCCGAGCGGGACGTCGAGCGAGGCCTCGGCCGCCGCGGCCTCGACCTCGGCGTCGCTCGCGCCGGGCTTGCCGAGCCGGATGTTCGCGGCGACAGTGCCCGCGACGAGATTCGGCTGTTGCGGCACCCAGGCGATCAGCCGCTGCCACGCCGCGCGATCCAGGTCACCGAGATCGATGCCGTTGACCAGTACTTTCCCGGCGTCGGGTTGCCGCCAGCCGAGCAGCAGATCCAGCAGGGTCGACTTGCCGGCGCCGCTGGGTCCGGTGATCCCGATGATCTCGCCCGGCTCGATCCGCAGCGAGAATCCGTCGAGTACTGGACCGGAGCGCCCCTTCACGGTGACCCCAACCAGGCTGATCCGCCCGAACCCGGGAACACCGGAAGCGTCCTCGGTGGACGTTTCGGTGAGCGCGATGATCTCCTCGGCCGCGGCGAGACCTTCGGCGCTGTCGTGGAAGCGGGCGCCGACGGCGCGCAGCGGCAAATACACCTCGGGCGCGAGGATCAGGACGACAAGCGCGGTGCGCAGGTCGAGTTCACCGGCGAGCAGCCGCAGTCCGATCGACACCGCGACGACGGCGACGGACAGCGTCGCGAGCAGTTCCAGTGCGAGCGCGGACAGGAACGCCACCCGCAGCGTCCGCATGGTCCTGGTCCGGTACTTCTCGGTGATCTCCCGCAGCGAGCGGATCTGCGCGCGTGCCCTGCCGAACGCGGTCAGCACGGCCAGCCCGGCGACCAGGTCGAGAAAGTGATTGCCCAGCACGGAAAGCGCGCGCCATTGACGGCGGACATCGCGCTGGGTGTACAGCCCGATCAGGATCATGAAGATCGGGATCAGCGGCACCGTCACGCCGACGATCACCGCCGCGACCCAGTCGGCCAGCAGGATCCGCGCGCCGACCACCGCGGGCACGACCGCCGCGATCAGCAGTTGCGGCAGGTACCGGGCGAAGTATCCGTCCAGCCGATCCACACCTCGCGTCGCGAGCGTGGCGAGTTCGGCGGGGGAGTGGTCGCCACGTCTCGGGCCCAGCCGCAACGCGGCCGCGACCACCGACTGCCGAAGCTGCGAGAGCACGTTCGCCGACGCGCGGTGCGCCGTCGTCTCGGACAGCCAGGCGATCCCGGCTCGGGCGAGCACGACCGCGGCCAGCAGCCCGATCGGCAATGCCAGCGCGGCAAGCCCGGCCCCGCCGAGGAAGGCGTCCGTGATCGCCTTCGCCAGGAGCTCGGCTTGCGCCAACACGAGCGCCGCGGTCGCGACACCGAGCGCTGCGCAGGCGATGATGAACGGCCGGGCCGCACCGGCCTGACGCAGCAGCCGCGGGTCGAGGGGCCGCATCAGTGCTCTGCCGGGATCGACGCGCGGGTGACTCGGCGGCGGAACACCCAGTACGTCCACGCCTGGTAGGCGAGCACGATCGGGGTGAACGCGACCGCCACCCAGGTCATGATCTGCAAGGTGTACGGCGTAGACGCCGCGTTCGTCGTGGTCAGGCTGAACGCAGGATCGGTGGTCGACGGCAGCACGTTCGGGTACAGCGCACCGAACAGCGTCACGGTGAACGCGATGATCGCCAGCGCTGTGCACAGGAACGCGTATCCCTCGCGGTTGCGCAGCGCGAGTGCGACACCTGCGACGAGCAGTGCCGCCGCGAGGCCTACGCTGAGCCAGGTCCAGCCGCCGTGCTCGATCGCCGTCCAGGCGAGGAATCCGCCGCCGCAGGCGGTGGCGGCGCCACCGAGCGGCCAGCACAGGTCACGCGCGTTCAGCCGCAGCGAACCGGTGGTCTTCAAGGCCGTGAACACCGCGCCGTGCAGCGCGAACACGCTGAGCGTGGCGAGTCCGCCGAGCAGGGCGTACGGGTTGAGCAGGGTGAAGAACGTGCCGGTGAAGTGGTGTTTCGCGTCGAGCGGGACTCCGCGCACGATGTTGCCGAACGCGACGCCCCAGAGCAGGGCCGGCACGCCCGAGCCGAACATGATCACGTAGTCCCAGCCGGCGCGCCAGCGGTCGCTGTCGACTTTGCCTCGGAACTCGAACGCGACCCCGCGCAGGATCAGCGCGACCAGGATCAGCAACAGTGCCAGGTAGAACCCGGAGAACAGGCTCGAGTACCACAGCGGGAACGCGGCGAACGTCGCGCCGCCCGCGACGAGCAGCCAGACCTCGTTGCCGTCCCAGACCGGGCCGATGGTGTTGATCAGCACCCGCCGGTCGGTGTTGTCGCGGCCGAGCACGCCGAGCAGCATGCCGAGCCCGAAGTCGAAGCCTTCCAGCACGAAGTAGCCGGTCCACAGGACCGCGATGAGCACGAACCAGATGTCGGTGAGTCCCATGATCACTCCAGTCCGCTCAGTAGGTGAAGACCGCTTGGCGCGGCTCGGTGTCGTCGGCTTCGGCCGGTTCGGGCGGCCCGGCCTTGGCGTAGCGGACCATCAGGTACCCGTCGACGACCGCCAGCACTCCATAAAGGACGGTCAGCACGATCAGCGAGAGCAGCATGTTCCCGGTCGACACCGTGGGCGAGACCGAGTCGGCGGTGCGCAGCACGCCGTACACCGACCATGGCTGGCGTCCCATCTCGGTGAAGATCCAGCCGACGCTGTTGGCGAGGAACGGCAGTGCGATCCCGAGTGTCGCCGCGGTGAAGAACCAGCGTTGGCGTGGTGTGCGCCCGCGCCGGAACAGCCACAGCCCGACCGCCGAGAGCAGGGCCATCAGGAATCCGAAGCCGATCATCAGCCGGAACGTCCAGTAGCTGACCGGGATGTTCGGCTTGTAGTCGCCAGGACCGTACTGCTGCTCTTCGGCTGTTTGGATGTTGTTGATGCCCTCGACCGTGCCGTCCAGCTCGCCGGTCGCCATGAACGAGAGCACGCCGGGCACGCGGATGCTGAACTTCTCCTGCGACCCGTCGAGCGAGCCGATCGTGAACAGCGAGAACGAAGCCGGGCCGACGGTGTCGTAGAGCGCTTCGGCGGCGGCCATCTTCATCGGCTGCTGCTGCGTCATGAGCCTGGCCTGCAGATCACCGGTGACGATCACGCCGAGGCCGGCGATCAGCACGGTGATCAGCGCGACCCGCATCGATGGCCGGAACACGTCCTCGGCCCGGCGGCGCTTGAGCTGCCACGCGCTGATCCCGGCCACGAACATGCCCGCGGTGAGGAAGCACGCGGTGATCGTGTGGGTGAACGCGCCGATGGCGGTCGAGTTGGTGAGCACAGCGCCGAAGTCCTTGAGCTCGGCGCGTCCGGTGGCCGTGTTCACCACCGAGCCGACCGGGTGCTGCATCCACGAGTTCGCGGCGAGGATGAAGTAGGCCGAGAGCACCGTCCCGGTCGCGGCGAGCCAGATGGTGGCCAGGTGCAGCCGTTTCGGCAGCCGGTCCCACCCGAAGATCCACAGGCCGAGGAACGTCGACTCCATGAAGAACGCGAGCAGCCCCTCGATCGCCAGCGGCGCCCCGAAGATGTCACCGACGAAGGTGCTGTAGTCGCTCCAGTTCATCCCGAACTGGAACTCCTGCACGATCCCGGTCGCCACGCCCATGGCGAAGTTGATGAGGAACAGCTTCCCCCAGAACTTCGTCATCCGCAGGTACTGCTGCTTGCCGGTGCGCACCCACGCGGTCTGCATCCCGGCGACCACAAAGGACAGTCCGATGGTCAGCGGCACGAACAGGAAGTGATAGACGGTGGTGATCCCGAACTGCCACCGCGCTACATCCAAGCTGCTCATGGGATCTCCTGATCGTGCGTGCGAACCGATGCCGCTGGCAGCATCCGTGACGAGCCGGATGTCCCGAGAGGGTCTTTGGTCCCGGCCTTCCAGGCTTTCCGCCCGCATCGGCAGGCGCGGAGTCCGCAGTTGTCTGGGCACGGACGCCCGGCGCGAGCCGGACAGGGGAACGCCGTTGACGACACATGAGCCCCGTTCGTTCCGTCCAGAACCCGCACGAGCTCGGGTTTCGCGCCGCTTGGCAGTTCAGGCCAAGCGTCAACTACCGGCATTGGGGTCTAACCGCCCGCAACACTCACGAGCCCTTTCTGCCACAAGAATTTGTCAGCCTCAGCGACCAGATAGGCGACCAGCGCCAGCCCGAGTACCCATGGCCAGGCGGCGAGCGGCAGCGGCGCACTGTGGAACAGCGAGTTCATCACCGGCATATAGAGGAACGACAGCTGTAGCACGAGCATGATCCCGACCCCGCCGAGCAGCCACGGGTTCCACCCACGCGGCCGGAGCCGGTCGAGCGAGCGGCAGCTGACCAGATAGGCGATCTGTGCGAAGACGAAGACCGTGATCGTGACCGAGCGTGCTTCGGCGGCCGTGGCGCCTGCCCGCTGTTGCCAGGTGAACACCGCGAACGAACCCGCCACCAGGATGATCGACACCAGTGTGATCCGCCGTAGCAGATCGGCGGTCAGCATTCGCTGCCGCGGATCGCGCGGGCGACGGTTCATGATCCCGGGCTCCTTGGGCTCGAAGGCGAGCGGCAAGCCGAGGAACACGGCGGTCGTCATGTTGATCCACAGCACCTGCACCGGGAGCATCGGCAACGTCGCGCCCGTCACGATCGCGGCCAGGATGACGAGTCCCTCGGCGATGTTGGTCGGCAGCGTCCAAGCCATGAACTTGCGGATGTTGTCGAACACCGCGCGGCCTTCCTCGACGGCGGCTTCGATGGTCGCGAAGTCGTCGTCGGCGAGGATCATGTCGGCCGCCTCCTTGGCGACCTCGGTGCCGCCGAGGCCCATCGCGACGCCGATGTCGGCCTTCCGCAGTGCGGGCGCGTCGTTGACGCCGTCACCGGTCATCGCCACGACGTGGCCGCGGTCGCGCAGCAGCGTGACGAGCCGGAGCTTCTGTTCCGGCGACACCCGTGCGAACACGGACGCGGCCGCGAGCACGTCGTCCGACGCGGCAGCGATCTCGGCGCCGCTCATCACTGTCGGTTCGCCCTCGGTGAGTGTGAAGGCTTTCGCGATCGCCCGTGCGGTCTCCGGATGGTCGCCGGTGATCATCTTGACCTCGATGCCCGCCTCCCGGCACGCGGCGACAGCGTCGAGCGCTTCGGGCCTGGGCGGGTCGTGCATGGCCTGGAAACCCAGCAGCGTCAGCCCGTCCGGCGGCTCATCGCCTGGAAACGGCTCGCCGGCTCCGGGAGTGAACCTGGCGAAGGCCAGTACACGCAATCCTTCTCGTGCGAGGGTTTCGGCGGTCCCGAGCTTGTCGAGTGAGTGGCACAGGGCGAGTACCTTCTCCGGCGCGCCCTTGACGTAGCCGGTCAGGGAGCCGTCCTGGGCTCGATGCACGGTCGCCATCAGGTTGCGCCCGGATTCGAAGGGCAGCGCGGCCGTCCGCGGGTTGGCCGCCCGGATCGCCGCGATGTCCAGCCCGGCTTCGGCGGCCGAGGTGAGCAAGGCGGTCTCGGTCGGGTCGCCGTCGCCGGGCTCGGCGTCGTTGCACAGGATCCCGGCCAGCAGCGTTTCCTCGCCGAGCACGGTGGTCACCGTCATCCGGTTCGCCGTCAGCGTGCCGGTCTTGTCGGTGCAGATGACGGTGGTGCTGCCGAGGGTCTCCACGGACGGCAGCCTGCGGATGATCGCGTTGCGCCTGGCCATCCGGACGACCCCGATCGCGAGCGTGATCGTCACCGCGGCGGGCAGCCCTTCGGGGATCGCGCCGACGGCCATCGCCACCGAGGCGGTGAACATCTCACCGGCCGGGTGGTCGCGCAGCAGCCCGATCACGAACATGACGACGGCCAGCGCGACGATGACCAGCGAGAGCCTGCGGCTGAACCCGGCGATCTTGCGCGTCAGCGGTGTCGGCGGCACTCCGGTGGCGCCCATCAGCTGGTTGATCAGCCCGAGTTCGGTCGCCGAGCCGATCGCGCCGACGATCGCGGTGCCCTCGCCCCTGGTGACGACGGTGCCCGCGTGCGCGGTGTTCCGGCGCTCGGCGAGCATCGTGTCCGCGGCCAGCACCGACGGCTCCTTCGACACCGGCGCGGCTTCCCCGGTCAGCGCGGACTCGTCGATCTGGAGGTCCTGTGCCGAGATGAGCAGGCAGTCGGCGGCGACCTTGTCGCCTGCCCGGAACAGGACGACATCGCCGGGCGTGAGCCGTTCCGCCGGAATTCGCCGGGACACGCCGTCGCGCAGCACCATGGCTTCGGCCGGGACCATCCGGGCGAGCGCGTCCAGCGCACGTTCCGCCCGTGATTCCTGCAGATACCCGATGACGGCGTTGAGCACCACGACACCGAGGATGACCCCGGAATCGACCAGCTGGCCGAGCGTCAGCGTCACCGCGCACGAACCGAGCAGCACGTAGATGAGCGGGTCCCGCAGCTGCCGCAGCAGCCTGCCGAGCGCGCTGGTGCCGCGACCGGACGGCAGCACGTTCAGTCCGAAGTGGACGTTGCGCTCGGCAGCTTCCCGTTCGGTCAAACCCAACCGGGGATCGGCTCCCAGCCGCTCGGTCGCCTCCGCGATGGTCAAGGTGTGCGCGGGGCGGTCCCGGCGTCCCGTATCCACATGCCCTCCCGGGGTCGCTGTCGCCACCACTTTCGCCGGAGGTCAGCTGGAGCGCTGGAGTCGAAGGTCCCCACGCCCGGCGACCAACGCCTGGCGAGACTGTCGAGGATCCGCCGTACTTTCGGGAAAAGGCTGCTCTGTGAAGGCGGAACCATGCCCGACAACCCGCTGTACCCGATCGTCGTCGGCGCCGACGGTTCCGTCGCCGCGACCTGCGCGCTGCGCTGGGCGGCCGCCGAAGCCGCGGCCAGTGGCCGCGCACTGAGGATCGTGCACGTCGTAGACCTGGAAGTGACCGTCTATCCCAGATATCAGCCTGCGCACTACGACCTGCGCGAGATGGAGCTGATGCGTGGTCACCGGTTGCTCCGCGAGGCGCGCGAGGTGGTCAGGGAAACCGCGTCCGAGGTCATCCCGGAGCTCAGGCTCGATCAGGGAAAGGTCGCCGAAGCGCTGCGGGAGGAGTCGAGGGCCGCGAGCCTGCTGGTGCTCGGCGGACGTCAGCCGCGCCCGCTGGACCGGATCGCTGTCGGCTCCGTCGTGGTCGCGCTCGCCGCGCACGCGCGGTGCCCGGTCGTGGTGGTGCGGGTACCCGATGCCGAGGATCTCCCGCCCACGGAGGGACCGGTGGTGGTCGGCGTCGACCACCCGCCGTCGAGCGAGGAAGCACTGGAGATCGCCTTCGAGGAGGCGGCCCGCCGTGGCGCGCGGCTGATCGCCGTGCACAGCTGGGACGATCACGAGATCAACTGGCCACTGGACCAGCACGACGTCGAGACGCACGAGGACGACCTGCTGGCCCAGCGCCTCGCGTTCTGGCAGGTGAAGTACCCGGACGTCGCCGTCGAGCGCCGCATCGCGCGCGGACGCCCCGCCGACCGCTTGCTCGACTTGGCCGATCAGGCCCAGCTGATCGTCGTCGGCAGTCGCGGCCGCGGTGGCCTCAAAGGACTTCTGCTGGGTTCGACCAGCCAGACGGTGCTGTCGCACGCGCTGTGCCCGGTGCTGGTGGCGCGTTCCGGCGAGAAGGTTCGGTGATCGGTCGAGACAAGGAGAGACAATGCGCGCACGCGACATCATGAGTTCGCCGGTGGTCACGGTCACCACGGGAACACCGGTGCGGGAGGCGGAGAAGCTGCTGGCCGAGCGCGGGTTCACCGGCTGCCCCGTGCTCGACGATGACGAAAGGCTCGCCGGCATGGTGACCGAGGCCGACTTCCTGGCCGACCGTTTCCCCGCCGAACCTTCAGCGCCAGGTCGTGTCGTCGGGGACGTGATGACCACACCGGCGATGACCGCCGACGTGGAGTCGAACGTCGCCGAGCTGGCGAGGACCATGCTGGAGCACGGGATCCGGACCATCCCGGTGCTGGACCGCGGCGAGCTCGCGGGCGTGGTGAGCCGCCGCGACTTCCTGCGCGCGCTGGCCAGGGCCGACCAGGTACTCGCGCGGGACATCCGGGACCGGCTCGCGGTCTTCGGCGGGCGTGCCAGGTGGATCGTGGATGTGCGCGACGGCCAGGCCACCATCATCGACCGCTTCGACAGCGAACAGGACCGCCAGGTGGCGGTCGTGCTCGCCGAAGGCGTTCCCGGCGTGCTCGGCGCCCGATGCCACGTCGGCGAGGTGACCCGCTAGGACTCGTGAGTGGTATGGCCGGTTCTAACCGGCCATACCACTCACGACCCCAA
>NZ_JBHWEB010000042.1:0-9399 GCF_042734395.1 Amycolatopsis sp. NPDC059657
GGTTCTGACCGCCCGCAACGCTCACGAGTCCAGTGCGATCTTGACGCCGGGGGCGTTTTCGGTGTTACGGCGGGTTTTGGCCCAGCCGTTGCGGCCGCGCAGCAGGCGGAAGAGCGCGCGCCATGACGTGATGTAGAACGTGTAGATGTACGCCGCGTAGGCGAAGCCCATGCCGATGCCGCGCAGCAAGTTCTTGCTGCGCAGGCATTTCATCTGGTAGATCGGGCCCCAGACGAGGAACGGCAGCAGGCCGAACGAGCCGTAGATCGCGAACAGGATCCACGCGCCGCCTGCGAACCAGGTCCACACCTGCGCCGGGTCACCCGCTGTGCTGATCAGCAGCACCACGAACGGGATCGGGTACAGCAGCGAGCCGAGCAGTTGCATCCACGGCTGCGCGAGGTAGTACATCATCTCCGCCGCGCCGAGGGTGCTCACGTGCGGCGAATCCCAGATCCGGCGCAGGTACCGCGCGCACTGCATGGTGCCCTGTCCCCACCGGGTGCGCTGCACCAGGAACCGGCGCAGGCTGTACAGACCTTCTTGCGCCACATGGGAATCCGGCGTGTAGCCCGTGCGCCAGCCCTCGGTGAGCAGGTGGACGCCGAGTTCGAAATCCTCCAGCAGCGAGCCGCGCCACGGCTGCTCGTGATCGCCCGCGATCGAGTCCAGCGCGGTGAGCCGGGTGAACTGCCCGTTGCCGCCCATCGAAATCGTGCCCGTGAAACCGCGGGAGGTCTGGATGGCCGCGATCGCCGTGCGGAACTCCAAGTCCTGTAACTGGGCCAGTTTCAGGCCGAAAGCACGCGACAGCCAGAAGCGGCGGTCGGGCGGAGTGTCCACATTGCTCATCCAGACGTCGAGCTGGACCGCGCCGATCGTCTCGTCGCCGAAGAGATGCTCGGCCGCGCAGACCTCGAGGCAGTTCGCCGCGGGCCTGCCGTCGGCGTCCACGACGATCACCACGGCGTTGTCACGCCTGCCATCGCCGAGCCAGGTGTTGAGCTCCTGATAAGCCGCGTTCAGCGCGTCGCCCTTGCCGGTACGGGCCTCCGGGCGCTTACGGGGTACCAGGTGGAGGAACTTGTCCGGCGCACCACGCCTGCGCCACAGCGCGCGCACGACGCGGGCGGTGCGGTCTTCGGAGTCGTCGTCGATGACCCAGACATGCGCGGTCGGGAACGTGCCGCGCAGGTACGTGACCGTCTCGCGGATGACCGTCTGCTCGTCGCGGCACGGCACGAAGAAGTGCCAGGTGAACGCGCTGGGGTCGCCGACGGGCGCGGGTTTGCGGCGCAGGTACGGGACGATGATCACGACCACGTACACGATGAACGCGACGCTCATCGTGAGCGCGAACGCCTGGGTGATCGCCAGCAGGACCTTCAGGCTCATGCGCGCCGCCTGGTCGACAGCCAGACGAACAGCACGAGCGTGCCGGCGCCGCCGATGACGCTGACCATCGAGCCGAGCAGGGTGTGACCCCAGTAGTAGCCGGTGTCGACGCCGAGCCAGTTCACCAATCCGACGATCGCGAGCACGCGGAGTTGATTGACGATTACAACGGCGACCGCCGCTATAGCGAGTGAAGTGAACAATGTTCTAGAGTTTTGTGGCCGGAACCACACCATCACCGCAGTCACCAGCAATAGGGGCAAAAGCATAAAGACCGACGAGCACTCCGGCGTCATTCTCAACCCGAGTGGAGTATCGCCCGATAACCCAAAGTAGACAGTTTCGCGGTCGCCTACGACTTCGGTACCCGATGAGGTGATGACGCTCAGTATCAAACCGGACAGATGGACTTCGAAAACCCGGTAGGCGCGCTCGATCAGCACCAGCACGACACCGGCCACTACCAGCGCGAACACGCTCAGGCGCACCGGAAAACGGCCCACAGGGGCGTCAGCTACCGCCACAATGAATTCCTCACTGGTCGATGAATAACGGGCGCCCGATCGCCTCACTACCTTGACGCTTTCGGCAGGATCGGCGAGTTACTTGCTCGGCCAATCAGGTGATAACACGAAAGACCACTCGTGCGGGTGGTTAACGATGTTTTCCGTGCTATTCGGCTCTTCAGTGGCGATAGTCGGATCACGAGCCGATGAACTCCTTGCCGGGTTTTACCCAGCGTAAAAACGCCCGGCACCGGCCGTGACTTTCCCATTCCCTTATTCCGGAGGACCAGTTGAAGAAGACGCACCTCTTGCGCCGGGCCGGGCTGCTCGGCGCCGTGGTCGCGGGTGTCGTACTCGCCGGTGCCGTGCCCGCTTCGGCGGCCGCCGGCGACGGTTCCGCGTACGGCGTCAAGGTCGACGTGAAGCTGCTCGGCGCCGACGCCGTGCAGGCAGGACCGCTCTCGGCGGCCAGCACGGCGGGCCCCGAGAAGATGAGCCTTGCCAAGGTGGACCTGCCTGGCATCCTGCTCGCGGGCGCGGTCAACACCGAGGCCAAGCGGGACGCCGAATCCGGCGCCGTGTCGTCGAAGGCCAGCACGGCCGACGTCCGGTTGCCGCTGCTCGAAGGCGCGCTCGGCAAGGTCGGCGTCAAGCTGATCGAGGCCAAGTGCAGTGCGACCCAGAAGGGCGTGCAGGGCGCCAGCACCTTCGCCAAGGCCGATCTCGGCAGTCTCGGCGAGGTGCCGGTGACCCCGGCTGCCAACACCACGCTCAAGGTCGGCCTCGGTGACATCAACGTCGCCACGGTCATCCTCAACGAGCAGATCAAGAACAAGGACGGCAGCCTCACGGTCAACGCGCTGCACGTGAAGCTGCTCGGCGCCGCGCTGCAGCCGCTCGGCTCGGGCGACGTGATCGTCTCGTCCGCGACGTGTGGCCCGGCGGGCCTGCCGATGCCGCTGGCGTCGGGCGCGGGCATGTGGATCGCGTTCGGTGTGCTCGGTGCGATCGCGGTGCCGATCGGCACCAGGATCACCCGGAACCGCCGCCGCGCGACCGCGTAAAGCGAGGGTCCGGAATGTACAAAGTGCCAGGTGCCGGTGTCGGCACCGCGGGCGGTGGGGTCGGCGCGCTGGCCGCCACCGGCGCCGATGTCGGCTGGTGGATCGCGGTCGGGGTACTGCTGCTGGTGCTCGGTGTGGTCGCGGTCTTCGCGTCTTATCGGCGCACTCAGCGCATCGCCCGGCATCGGGCGAGCTGATTGATTCGGGCTGCCGTCGGGTAATCACTGCCCGACGGCAGCCAACCCCTGCGTTTTTTCGACATACTGAGCTATGGCCGAGGAGTTCACCGAAGTGGACGTGTTGCTGCTCATCGGGACGCGTCCCGAGGCGATCAAGCTGGCTCCGGTCGCGCGGGCGCTCGGCGATCATCCGGTGCTGCGGTCCTTGCTGATACACAGTGGCCAGCACGAAGGCATGGTCGAGCAGGCGCTGGTGCCGTTCGGCGTGGCCATCGACGCCTGGCTGGATCTCCCGCCGCGCGCGTCCGGCGGACAGGCCGAGCTGGTGTCGGGGCTGCTTCCGGCCATCGACAGGGCCTTGGACCGCTATCGCCCGGCGGCGGTCGTCGTGCAGGGCGACACCACCACGGCGCTCGCCGGCGCGCTCGCCGCGTTCTGGCGTGGCATCCCGGTGGTGCATCTGGAAGCCGGATTACGCACGAATGACCTCGAATCGCCGTTTCCCGAGGAGGGAAACCGGCAGATGGTCTCGCGGATCGCCGCGCTACACCTGGCACCGACCCGGCAGGCCGCCGAGGCACTGCGAGCCGAGGGCGTTCCATCGCCGCGGATCGTGGTCACCGGGAACACCGTGGTCGACGCGGTCCGCACCATCGCGGCGCGTGACCTGCCCGCCGCCAACAGCGCGCTCGCGCTGCTGGAGATGGAGGTCGCCGAGGCCGGTGAACGGCTGGTGCTGGTCACCTCCCATCGGCGCGAGTCCTGGGGTGAGCCGCTGGAGCGCACGCTCGCGGCCGTCCGCCGGATCGTGCGCGAGCACGAAGACGTGCAAGTGCTGTTCCCGGTGCATCCGAATCCGTCGGTGCGCGCGCAGGTCGAGGCCGGGCTCGCCGGGTTGGAGCGGGTGACGGTCACCGGGCCGCTCGGCTATCCCGATCTCGTCCGCGCGCTGCGGCTGGCGGCACTGGTGCTGACCGATTCCGGTGGTATCCAAGAAGAAGCGCCCACTTTCGGCACGCCGGTGCTCGTGCTGCGCGAGAGCACCGAACGCCGCGAGGCGGTCGACGCCGGGCACGCGTGGCTGGTCGGCACCGACACCGAGCTGATCGTGTCGACGGCCAGGCGCCTGCTCGCGGGCACGCTCGTTCCCGCGCCGAGCTCGAACCCTTACGGTGCGGGCGATGCGGCCGCTAAAGCCGTGCTGGCGCTGGAAGCCCTGCTGGGCACCTTCTCAGAACGACACCACGCTGACCGGCAGCGCCGGGTTGGCTGACAGGTCCAAAGAGGACGGTGGCCGACCGGCGGCGACGACGTGCGCGCCGAGCGCGGCGATCATCGCGCCGTTGTCCGTGCACAGCCGCGGCCTCGGCACGCGCAACGTGATGCCAGCGGCTTCGCAACGCTCGGCCGCCAAGCTGGACAGCCGTGAATTCGCCGCGACACCACCGGAAATCACCAGCGTGTCGATCTCGAGTTCCTTGGCGGCCTTGATCGCCTTGGCGGTCAGCACGTCCGCGACGGCTTCCTGGAACGACGCGGCGACATCGTTGACCGGGATCTCCTCGCCACGGCGTTCGGCGGCTTCGATCCAGCGCGCGACCGAGGTTTTCAAGCCGGAGAAGGAAAAGTCGAACTTCGCGTCACGCGGACCCGTCATCCCGCGCGGGAACGCGATCGCCTTCGGGTCACCTTCCTTGGCGGCCTTGTCGATCGGCGGGCCGCCGGGGTACGGCAGGCCGAGCACGCGGGCGACCTTGTCGTAGGCCTCACCGGCCGCGTCGTCCACAGTGGACCCGAGTTCGGTGATGGACGAGGCGATGTCGTCGATGCGCAGAAGTTGCGTGTGGCCACCGGAAACGAGCAGACCGAGGCACGGCGTCGGCAGTGGGCCGTGCTGCAGCGTGTCGACCGCGATGTGCCCGGCGAGGTGGTTGACGCCGTACAGCGGAACGCCCAGCGCGGCAGCGTAGGCCTTGGCCGCCGAGACGCCGACCAGCAGCGCACCGGACAGGCCGGGGCCGGCGGTCACCGCGATGGCGTCCACATCGGACAGTTTGAGTCCGGCCTTCTCGAACGCGCGGTCCGCTGTCGGGACCATCGCCTCCATATGCGCGCGGCTGGCGATTTCCGGTACCACGCCACCGAAGCGGGCATGCTGGTCCACACTGGACGCGACCTCGTCGGCGAGCAGCTCGACCGCGCCGTCGTCGTGCAGCCGGACGAGACCGACCCCTGTCTCATCGCAGGAGCTTTCGATCCCCATGATGATCTTGGGCATCAGCCTGCCACCTCCTCGGTCCGCGCCGGACGCATCATCGTGTAAGCGTCGGCGCCGGACGGCTGGTAATACCGTTTGCGCAGGCCGATCCTGGCGAATCCGTTGGCTTCGTACAGCCCGATCGCCTGCTGGTTGTCCGTGCGCACTTCCAGGAAAACGGGGGCGAACAACTCGTCCGCGCGCGCGAGCAGCGCGCCGAGCAACGCTTTTCCGGCGCCTTTCCCCTGATGATCGGGGTCGACGCCGATGGTGTGCACACTCGCTTCGAACTCGCCGAGCTTGCGGCCGACGACCGCGAGCCCGGCATACCCGATCAGCTTGTCGTCCTCGTCGCGCGCGGCGAGGTAGTAACCGCCTGCCTCGAGCTCCGCGTGGAACGCGCGAGCGCTCCACGGGTCGTCACCGGCGAACAGCACGGCTTCGATCTCGACGCAACGAGGAATGTCCTTGCGTCGTAAGGCTTCCAGCCTCACGCGGTCACCCGCTTGCGCGCGGTCGGCTCGACGGCGTCGGGACGGCGGAGGTACAGCGGGGTCAGCGGCTCTGGCTCCTTGCCGAAGCTGTCACGAGCGGCGGCGACCAGGCCGGCGGGCGACGGGAAGCGCGGCCCGACGACTTCGAGGCCGAGCACGTCCGCGTACAGCTCGGCGCCCTCGCCGGCGGCCGACTTGGCCTCGGGCGTGAGCTCGACCGGCTTGTCGACGTGCGGCCCGTCGACGCGACGGGCTTCGGCGTCGTAGGCGGCCCAGTAGACCTCGCGGCGACGCGCGTCGGTCGCGACCAGCAGCGGGGCACCGTGCGCGGCCTGAATCGCGATGGCGTCGAGGCCGCAGACGGGGTACGCGGGGATGCCGAGCGCGTGCGCCAGCGCGGCGGCCGTCGCCATCCCGGCGCGCAGGCCGGTGAACGGGCCGGGCCCGACGCCGACCACGATCGCGTCGAGCTGGGCGAGTGTGACGTCGGCGGCGTTGACGGCCTCGAGCAGGTGAGGAGTGAGAAGCTCGCCGTGGGCGCGGGCGTTCAGCGTCACCTGCTCGGCGAGCACCGTCAGCTCGGTTTCGTCGAGTCGCACGACACCTGCCGTGATCGCGGGCGTCGAGGTGTCCAGGGCCAGTACCAGCACGGTATCCCAGCCTACGACCCAGCACCGGTAGCGTTTCACTCGGCTAGAGCCTGAGGAGGTCGATCGGTTGTTCCCCGCGTTGACGAACCCGTCCGGCAAGGAAGCGATCCGCTTCGGAGACCAAGCGCTGACCTACGAGCGGCTCGCCGGGGTGGCCGGCGCGATCGCGGCCGGGCTGCCTCGCGATCGGGTGGCTGTCTGGGCGACGCCGACGTTGCACACCAGCGTGGCCGTGGTCGCCGCCTTGCAGGCCGGAGTGCCGGCGGTGCCGCTGAACCCGAAGATCGGCGAGCGCGAACTCGGGCACATCCTGGCCGACAGTCAGCCGTCGATCGTGCTGGCCGAGCCGGGCGCGACACTGCCCGATGGGCTCGCCGCGTTGCCGCGCGTGGACATTGATCTGGCCGGTGACCTGCGTGAACTACCCGCGGAAGCCGGTGCCGAGGCGCCCGCGCTGATCGTCTACACCTCGGGCACGACCGGCCCGCCGAAGGGCGTCGTGCTCCCCCGCCGGGCGATCACGTCGACGCTCGACGCGCTCGAGGACGCGTGGCAGTGGACCGCCGACGACGTGCTGGTCCACGCACTGCCGCTGTTCCACGTGCACGGCCTGATCCTCGGGATACTCGGCCCGCTGCGGCGTGGCGGTTCCGTGCGGCATCTCGGGCGGTTCTCGACCGAGGGCATCGCGCGCGAGCTGGCCGGCGGCGCGACCATGATGTTCGGCGTGCCGACGATGTACCACCGGATCGCGCTCGAGGTCGCCGGGGACGCCGACCTGGCGAAGGCGTTGCGGGGCGCGCGGCTGCTGGTTTCGGGGTCCGCGGCGCTGCCGGTGCACGACCACGAGCTGATCACCGAGGCGACCGGGCAGCAGGTGGTCGAGCGGTACGGGATGACCGAGACGCTGATGAACACCAGCGTCCGCGCCGACGGTGAGCGCAAGCCCGGCACGGTCGGGGTGCCGCTGCCCGGCGTCGAACTCCGTCTTGTGGGTGACGCCTCGGACGAGATCGGCGAGATCCAGGTACGCGGGCCGAACCTGTTCACCGAGTACCTCAATCGCCCTGACGCGACGGCCGAGGCGTTCGACGACGGCTGGTTCCGCACCGGCGACATGGCGACGCGCGACGCCGACGGGTACGTGAAGATCGTCGGCCGCAAAGCGACCGACCTGATCAAGAGCGGCGGTTACAAGATCGGCGCAGGCGAGATCGAGAACGCGCTGCTGGAGCATCCGGGGGTCGCGGAGGTCGCGGTGACCGGCGAGCCGGATCCCGACCTCGGCGAGCGGATCGTGGCGTGGGTGGTGCCGTCCGGCGAGGCACCTTCGCTGGAGGAGCTCGCTTCGCATGTCGCGCGGCTGCTGTCGCCGCACAAGCGACCTCGGGTGGTCCGCTACCTGACCGAACTACCGCGCAACGACATGGGCAAGGTCATGAAGCGAGCACTCGATGCTTGACCTACTCGGCTTCACCGAGTTCCAAGTCGACATGTCGCCAGAGCCGGAGGACGGCCCGATCGGCTGGCCCGGTTACGGCGAAGCGGTGCGCGCGGCCGTCTCACGCAGCGGCTCGTCGGAGTCGGTGCGCGTCGGCACAGCGCACATCGGCGGCGTCGACGCGGTGGTGATCGCGTTCGAGTTCACGTTCCTCGGCGGCTCACTCGGGCGGAGGACGGGCGACCGGATCGAATTCGCCTTCCAGCGCGCCCGTGAATTGGGCGTTCCGGTGGTCTCGCTGGTCGCGACCGGCGGCAGCCGCATGCAGCAGGGCATGCGCGCGCTGACCCAGCTCCAGCGTGTCGCCCGTGAAGTCGCGTTGACGCGGGCGGCCGGGATCCCGCAGGTCTCGGTACTGCTCGACCCGACCACCGGCGGCGGCTGGGCGACACTCGGCGCGGGCGCGGACGTCGTGCTGGCCGTGCCGGGCGCTCAGGTCGGCTTCGGCGGCTCACGCGTCCGGCCTGCCGATGCGCCTCCCGAGGCCTATACGGCCGAGGCGAAGCTGGCTTGGGGTCAGGTCGACCAGCTCGTGCTCGGGGCCGACCTGCCGGAGGTGCTGGGCCGGTGGCTGCGGCTGCTGTCGTCGCCCGGTGCGGCCGCGGAGCCGCCCGCCGCTTTGGGGTCCGGCGAGCTGCCTTCGTCCGGGTGGGAGGCGGTCCAGGCCGCGCGTTCGGTTACGCGTCCGCGGGCCGGGGCTTACCTGGATGCCTACTTCGGCTGGCGTGAAGAGATCCGCGGGGATCGGGCCGGTGGCGTCGACGAGGGCGTGCTCTGCGGGTTCGGCTGGCGCGGACGGGCGATCGCCTACGCGGCCCAGTGCGGGACCGCGACGACACCGGCGGGCTTCCGCACGGCCGCCCGGCTGATCCGGCTGGCCGACCGGCTCGGGATCCCGGTGCTGACGCTGGTCGACACCCCCGGCGCCGCCAACGACGCGGCGGCCGAGCGTGACGGAGCGGGGCCCGCGATCGCGTCGCTCTTCGAGGCGGTCGCTCAGGCTCGAGTGCCGATCACCTCGCTGGTCATCGGCGAAGGCGGCTCGGGCGGCGCGCTGGCCTTCGCGGCGCCGGGGTCGACCTGGATCACGCCGGACGCGTACTTCTCCGTCACCTCGCCGGAAGCCGCGGCCGCGATCCTCAAGCTGGACCCGGCCCAGGCCCCGACGATCGCCTCGCAACTCCGGCTACGCCCGCAGGACCTGGTCGAGCTGGGCATCGCCCGAGCAGTGGTCTCCCGCCGGCCCTGAGCCAGGGAAAAAAATCCCAATGTGGCTTTGGTCAGCTCTGGAACCCCCAATGTGGCGTTCGTCAGCGCAGGAAAAAAAAACAGCACAAAACACAGCAGGAAAAC